>NZ_JAUBQW010000230.1:0-4595 GCF_036701485.1 Microcoleus sp. Pol11C3
ATGGACAGGAGGCATATTTTTGCTCGCAGCAGTCGCAGTGCTCGTCTTGAGAAATAATGAAACCTACAGCTTCGATGGAACTTTAAACACCTTAACTGTTAAACAGCGGGGCTTGTTGGCACGTAAAGTAATTAAATACTCTCTGTGCGAGATTTATGGCGTGGAAGTCGATCGAGCAAAAGATCGGGATCATGACATTTGGTACGAAGTCAGACTGTTAGTTTGTGGAGGCTCTCGCATCTCCCTACCCCGCACGATGAACCCATACCAGCAAGCAAAAGTCGCTAAAGCGATTAACAACTATCTGCACCAGCAAAATAACTCAAAATAACCTATCGCGATCAACCCGATTTCTCAAGCTTGCCGACTTACGCAGAAACCGGGTTTTTTACCAAAATCTCTCGTAGAGGGCGATCGCCCCCGTTATAAAAACCCCGTTTCTTTGGTATCGAATGCGAAACTCGCGGGTGGAAACTCATCATCTAAAAACTGAACAATCGTTCACTTTTTAGGTTCTTTCAATTTCCAACCGGGTTTAACAACTTGCCGGGAACGCGCAATTACTAAACAATCATTTGGCACATCTTCTGTCACCACAGAACCCGCCGCTACAGTAACATCTTGCCCCAAAGTTATCGGTGCAACCAGCACGCTGTTAGAACCCGTTTTACTCCGATCGCCTATTTGAGTTTTGTGCTTGTTTTTTCCGTCATAATTTGCCGTAATTGTCCCAGCACCGATGTTGACTTTTTCTCCCAAAGTCGCGTCGCCTAAATAAGACAAGTGAGCGACATTAGTTCGATCGCCTATTTGAGTATTTTTCAATTCTACAAAATTGCCGACGCGGCAGTTAGCCCCAATTTCTGCGTGTCCCCGCAAATGTGCGTAAGGGCCAATTCGCGAATTTTCAGCAACCATACTGTCAGAAACCACCGAATAAAGCACAGTCACATTTTCCCCAATCTGACTGTTTTCGATCAAACTTCCGGGGCCGATGCGACTCCCCGAAGCGATCGAAGTATTTCCCCGCAAGTGAGTTTGCGGTTCAATCACCACATCCGGCTGCAACTCTACGGTATCGTCAATGGTGATGCTGTTGGGATCGAGCAGCGTCACTCCCGCCGTCATCCACTTGTCCTTTATCCGCTTTTGCAAAATATCGCAAGCTGTAGCTAAATGTTTGCGATCGTTAATTCCCAATATTTCTTGATAATCTTCCACATCCACCGCCATCACCGGACTGAGGAAATTTACCGTATCAGTTAGGTAATATTCTTTTTGGTCATTGTCTGCCTTCAAGTCTGGCAAAATTTTCTCTAAATCCGGCCAGTGAAAGCAGTAAACACCTGCATTAATTCGGTGATTTTGCTTTTGAGCTTGTGTGCAGTCGCGGTCTTCGACAATTTGCTGGACTAAGTTTTGACTGTCGGTAAATACTCGACCGTACCCTTGAGGATTCGGCAAATTAGCTGTCAATAAAGTAGCAGAGTTTTGGTTCTGTTTGTGAATGGCAATCAATTGTTTGATAGTTTCTGCCCTCAGCAAAGGTACATCCCCATTTAAGACCAGCAAGTCTCCTTGAAATCCCTCTAAGTGAGGCAGCAATTGTTGGATGGCATGACCGGTTCCCAATTGTTCGGTTTGTTCGACAAATTCTAGGGGAGGAGATTGAAGATTTTTACCTGATATTTCTTGACCTCGAATCAGGGATTCTTTAACGAGTTCGCCTCGATAACCGACGATGACAAGTCGCCTGGTAATTTGAATTTCTTGACAACTTTGGAGGACTCGCTCAACTAGCGTTCGACCGCCCAATTCATGTAGAACTTTGGGCAAGTCAGATTTCATGCGCGTGCCGCGTCCAGCCGCTAAAATTGCTATTGCTACCATTGTGCGATCGACTTTTTTGCTATAAAAACTTGAATATTGACTAACTGATGATATCACTCGCTGTCCGTCGATGGCACTGCGATCGCACAAATTTTTTATCTAAAATTTCTCATCTCGCATCCGCGCGATCGAGGGTTTTTCCAGCCGAATGCTGGTTGTAGGGGCGATGCTGGCAATATCTGGACTGGCGCGCCCGGTATCAAAAACCTGGTTGCAGCAGCAGTATTTGGCGGCTGAGCAAGACGACTTACATTCCTCACTACAAACCTGAGTTTGTTTGGGAGTAAGGACTGCGAGTCTTTTCCCAAGGGCTGGGAGGGGGAGCGAGAGTGATAATTTAAGTCTTTGGGCTGGGATTTGCCACGATACATTATACTATTTGTTGAAATTCCGTGAGGGTGTTTTAAACTTAAAAAAATTATTTCTGACTTTTTCATTAATTCTGCCTTCTATAGCAACCGCGCCCGAAGGTTAAGACGTTCTTAATTGCTGAAACATGAGCTATCATATTGCTTCTGACTTCTCTGCTAAATAACTAAAGCCTTCTGACTTCTTCCATCTGTTACGTAATCCGTTACCGAACTTCCTTCTGCCTTCTACCTTCTGCATTATCAGGTGTCTAGCTATGACAGAGCTTAATTTTCAGGAACTTGCCAAGCAGGGAAATCTCGCCACTGCGATCGCATTTTGGCTAAACAGCCAGTTGCAATCTGAAGGCATCACAGCCTCCGCGAATCTAGACGGCGACTGTTTGGATGTAATTCTTGAGGCCGAGCAGGTACCGATAGAAAATACATTAGTGGATTTTGTCCGCACCGAGCTGACGAATTTGCAGCCAGATTCGATTCGTAAAGTGAAGGTTGAGGGCCGAGAAAGCGGTCAGATTGCTGCTGCTTGGAGTCAAGAGTTTAGTTTGGAGAACAGCAATTTTGAACCACAGAGCTTTGAGGAAGACTCTGTGCCAAATACTGCTGTTGCTAATATGGACGATCGCACAGAGATGGAGAGCAATATTGAGGAAGAGAAACCGCCGGAACTTGCTGCATTTGAGAACCGACTGCGATCGACTTTCATTGTAGTCGGTCTAGTGACGGGTATGTTGGCGATCGCCGTAGTGGCGTTTGTCGGTAAGATTCTCAACCAGCCGGCAGCAACTGCGGGGAATAATCCCGAGGAAACAGCAGATTTAGCAACTGCACCAGATACTTTTCGAGAAGCGGTTAACAGCGCACTCAAAGCAGCAGAATTGGGGCGATCGGCAAAAACCAAGGAAGATTGGACTACAGTTATTGATCGCTGGCAAGAAGCGGTCTCATTAATGAGAAGAGTACCAGTGTCTAGCCCCAACCATCAACTAGCTCAAGCAAAAGTAATCGAGTATCAGAAATATCTGCTTTACGCTCAAGAAGCAGCAGTAACTCCCCCTCTACCAACTCCAACTCCCGCACCCGCCGAAAAATCACCTTCAGAAAAAGCAACTCCTAAAAAATCCAATTTGCCCAAAGAAACTTCGGAAAAAGTAACTCCTAAAAAATCCAATACTGAAAAGAGTGATTCAGAGAAAGCAACTTCTAAGAAATATCCTTCCGAGAAAGCAGAACCAGAGAAAAAATCTCCTTCTAGATAATGTTAAAATATAGATGTGAATAATTATGACTGACAACACTTTAATCGTTTCTCCTGAATGGTTAGCCACCAATACCGACAATCCGCAAGTTGTAATCATTGACTGTCGGTTTTCCCTTGCCGACCCTGAATTGGGACAAAAACAATATCAAGAAAGTCACATTCCCGGAGCTTTCTATTTAGATTTAAACCGCGATCTCGCGAGTTCAGTGGGCAAACATGGCGGTAGACATCCGCTGCCAAATATTGAAGAATTAGCGGATAAATTGAGCGCGATCGGCATTAATTCACCAGAAACTTTAGTCGTCGCCTATGACGATTCGCGGCTGGCTTTTGCCGCTCGTTTGTGGTGGCTACTGCGATATATGGGACACAGCAAAGTCGCTTTGTTAGACGGCGGTTTCAGCGGCTGGAAAGCGGCGGGCTATCCGGTAACAAATACTTTGCCAGACCCCCGTGAGGGTAAATTTGTTGCTCATTTGCAGCAGGATTTGGCGGTAGATATTGAGGCGGTAAAAGAGCGTAAAGACTTGCCGGGACAGGTTTTGGTTGATTCACGAGAAAGCGAGAGATATGAAGGTTTGCGGGAGCCGATCGACCCCATTGCCGGTCACATTCCGGGTGCGGTTAACTATCCTTGGCAAGGGGTGACGGATGAAACTGGAAAAGTGCGATCGACCTCCGAACAAAAACAGCGGTGGACGGAATTAGAAAAAGCGGAAGAAATTATCGTTTATTGCGGTTCCGGGGTGACGGCTTGCGTTAATTTAATCTCTTTAGAAATCGCCGGAATTCCCGATGCTAAACTTTATGTCGGTAGCTGGAGTGACTGGTGTTCTTATCAGTTGTAGGGTGCAGGAGCGAGATGATTGTTGACTGTTGACTGTTGCCTGTTGAGTGTGAGTTGTAGGGTAGCGGGCATTGATGTCAAGTTAACGTTAAACCCTCAGTCCGCCACGGAATGAAACCCCTGCCTCAAAGCGAAATTCCTCGCTATGAGGACTAATTAGGGCTTGCTGAATATATCGATCGCACTTGAGGTAGCCTGGGTTTTGAGCGCGCGATCGAGAATAAAGTGC
>NZ_JAUBQW010000231.1:0-4577 GCF_036701485.1 Microcoleus sp. Pol11C3
AGTTACATCAGCAAATATTTGGAATTGGTTTACTCACTGCTGTTATTGTACCTCACCTTTGTAAGAAATGCTATAGACTCTCCGATCAAACTTTTAACTTCAACGGCTATCTTGCGATGGTTGTTCTCAGCAGCTAATAGCTGTTCGGCACCAAGATCGATAGGTTTCTCTTTGCCCAAGCCAAGGGATACGGATCGTGGGTAGTTGTCCAGCCAGCCTTAATCAGAGCCTGTTTGACAACTTGATGATAAATGTCTCTTGCTGGCACGATCGCTCTCTTTTGCTATCGAGGTTGACACTGACTATTATAATGTGCAGAAGTCTCAACAATTATGCGAGAAATTCAATCTGAAACAACACGATCGCCCGTTAGCGAAGCCCTCGAAGAGGATCGCCCCACCCAAATAGTCCTGCCCCCACATCGAGGCCAGAAACCGGGTTTCTTCGTGTATTTCTAGCTGAGAATCTGCGATTTTTCATAGAAACCCGGTTTCTTCGCGTAACTCCTACCAAATCAAAATCTCGCAATACGCTAAATATAATTAAAATTTGTTAAGATTAACTCGACCTCAGCGCCGGCATCCCATCCGCCGCTAAACCAGCCCTTCCCCAGTCCCCACAACAATGCTGCGACTCGAACACATCAGTAAAATTTACCCCACAGGCGTCGTACTCAAAGATGTCACCTGGGAAGTCAAGCCAGGCGATCGCATCGGCTTAGTAGGCGTTAACGGTGCCGGCAAATCCACCCAACTCAAAATCATTGCCGGCGAAATCGAACCCACCGCAGGCGAAGTCATTCGCCCCGCCAGCCTCCACATCGCCTACCTCTCCCAAGAATTTGAAGTAGATCCGACTCGCACCGTCAGAGAAGAATTTTGGCGCGCCTTCAGCGAAGCCAACGAAGTCCACGAAACCCTGATGCAAGTGCATCGAGACTTAGAAGCCTCCACCCCAGAAAATCTCGACGAACTGATCCACAAAATGGATCGGCTGCAACGGCAATTTGAAGGCTTAAACGGCTACGGTTTAGAAGCCCAAATCGAGAAAATTCTGCCCGAAATCGGATTTGAACCCGAAGACGGCGATCGATTAGTCAGCGCCTTCAGTGGCGGCTGGCAAATGCGGATGAGTTTAGGCAAAATTCTCCTGCAAAAACCCGACATCCTGCTGCTAGACGAACCTACCAACCACCTAGACTTAGAGACGATCGAATGGCTGGAAGTTTACCTGAAAGGGCTGATAACCCCGATGGTAATCGTATCGCATGACCGGGAATTTCTCGATCGGCTCTGCACCCAAATCGTCGAAACCGAACGCGGCGTTTCCAGCACCTACCTCGGCAACTACTCTTCCTACCTGCTGCAAAAAGCAGAAGCCAGAGAAGCCCAACTCAGCGCCTACGAAAGCCAGCAAAAAGAACTCGAAAAACAGCAAGCTTTCGTTGAAAAATTCCGCGCCAGCGCCACTCGCAGCACCCAAGCCAAAAGCCGCGAGAAACAGTTAGACAAAATCGAACGCATCGAAGCCCCCACCGGCGGGTTAAAAACTTTGCATTTCCGATTTCCCCCCGCACCCCGCAGCGGCCGCGAAGTAGCAATAATTGAAGATTTGGTGCACACCTATGGCGAAAAAATCCTATTTTTGGGAGCCGACTTATTAATTGAAAGGGGCGATCGCATAGCCTTTCTCGGTCCCAACGGCGCGGGCAAATCCACCCTACTGCGACTGATCATGGGTTTAGAAACGCCCACCCAAGGTACGGTGAAAATGGGAGGCCACAACGTCATCCCCGGTTACTTTGAACAGAATCAGGCAGAAGCCTTAGATTTGAATAAAAGCGTGATGCAAACCATTCATGACGAAGTACCCGACTGGAAAAATGAAGAAGTGCGGACTTTGTTGGGGCGGTTCTTGTTTACAGGCGAAACAGTATTTAAACAGGTTGGCGCTTTGAGCGGCGGAGAAAAAGCCCGTCTAGCTTTGGCAAAAATGCTGCTGGAACCTGTGAATTTGCTAATTTTGGACGAACCGACAAATCACCTCGACATTCCCGCGAAAGAGATGATGGAAGAGGCGATTCAGAATTACGACGGTACGGTAATTATTGTTTCGCACGATCGCTATTTTATTTCGCAAGTGGCTAACAAAATAGTCGAAGTTCGGGACGGGGAGTTTCGGACTTATCTGGGAGATTACCATTACTATCTCGATAAAATAGCTGAAGAGAAAGAACTAGCAAGGTTCGCAAAACTTGAAGCTGAGAAAGCGACTAAAAAATCCGAGAAAGAGGCGAAGAAGAAAGCGGCGGCCAAACAGAAGTAAATTACATTATTCTGTAATTGCTAGTGATACCAAATCCGATACAATAAAAAGGGTTTTTAACCGGGATTTGGTATCATCCTTCAATCCCCTTCAAAATCGATCGAATAGTAGCTTTTAATTCTGGAAAATTTCGATCTACAATACCCCAAACCTCATCTAAATCTACCCGCAGGTAATCGTGAATAAGTACATCTCGAAACCCAGCTATGCGCTGCCACGGCCACTCAATATGACGGTAAGCTTGTCTAAAATCTTGAGATAATCGCTTTGTAGCTTCACCAATAACCAATAGGGAGCATGTCACTTTTGCAGTGAGCAATTATACTCATGCAGGTTTTTCCTGATTACCAATTAAGCCGTTTACAGCACTTTGCGAGCAAACCCGCCACAATTCGAGTTATCTAAATAGGCTCAAAAAACAAACCACAATGATTAAACCAATTGAGAGCATTTTCATCAGTAATAAGATTAACAGCCATAGTGATGGCTTCATCAAGAGCATCGGATGTGCGAGCTCCTTGGGAACGAAAAATTTCTTTTAACTTTGACCAACATAACTCGATGGGCGATAAATCAGGCGAGTAGGGAGGCAAAAATTTTATAAAAGCTCCCACAGATTCAATTAAAGCTTTTGTAGTTTCAGCATAATATACAGGTAAATTATCCATGACTACAATTGCTCCAATCCACAACTGAGGCAGTAATATTTGCTCAACAAAAACTAAAAAACTAGCTGTGTTCAGACTACCTGGAAAAGTCATGGTAGCAATTAAGCCGACCTCACTCATAGCTCCAATTAAAGTGATGTTTTTGCCTTTATTTCCTGGGCGGTTATAATAGACTCTGGCTCCACCTTGACACCTACCATAGTTTCGTGTCATAGCCAGATTTACACCTGTTTCATCAAGGAATACAAGCTTTTTGATGTCTATAGTATCTAGCCAACGCCTAAATTCATAGCGCAATTTTTGTACTCTTTCGGTACCTTGCTCAATCGCTACTAAAGTTTTTTTTACGCATGACTTTTAAGCGGTTAAGAGTGCGTGACAAACTTGATATACTTACTTCTATGCCTTGGCGCTCTTTTATTTCCTCTTTAATTTCTCGCAAATATATATCGCTTTTCTCTGTCACTATTATCTTTAACAATTCTTGCTCTTTACCTTTAAGCTTCGAGCGACGATCCCCTCCCTGAGTCCTGGCAGCTATCTCCCCCGTCTTTCGATACCGACGCAAAAAGTCACGTAGAAACGATAAACTGACTTTAAATCGTTTTGCTAACTCTCTTTGTGTGCCTTCTTTGTTTTGCCACGCACTTAATATCTTCTGTCGTAAGTCAATAGAATAGGCTGCCATCTCTAAATAATCTCCTTTTTTTACATCTTTAAAGTTTACCATTTGTGTAGCGGGTTTGATCTCAAATTGCTGTAAGTAAGCACAACGATGAGCCAATACTTGTCCCACATGGACTCTTCCGTACTTATTTTGTGCTAAAATATTAACAATAAAGTTTACAAACAAGTTTTACAGTCATAAAATATGAAAAAGTTAATGACCAACATACTAAATTTACCTGGCGTGATAGTAGAAGATTATAAACAAACAGAATCTACATTAATTTTAGTAGTAAAATCACAAATCAAAACAGCAAACTGCCCTCGATGCGGTTAAACCAGCCATCATTTACATCAAAATTACAGATATTTAGTTAAAGATTTACCGATGGATGAGAGAGAAGTAATACTGAGAGTAAATCGGCGCAGATTTAAATGTAAAAATTGTCGCAAACCTTTTAATGAAAGTTTGGCGTTTCTCGATAAAAAGAAGAATTTTACAAATAGATATGCACAAAGCATTGCTGAACAAGTTGTCCATAGTGACATTAATAACGTGGCTAAAAACAATAGATTAACATCAGAAGAAGTTTGGTCAATGGTAAAAACTGTAGCCAATAAAATATTGCCTGTTAATGTAAAAAACTTACAGAAATTAGGCATAGATGAAATTAGTTTAGTAAAAGGACAAGGAAAATTTATAGTTGTATTAGTAGATTTATCAACACATAAATTAATAGGTTTAGTTGCCGAAAGAAAACAGGCAGCAATCGAAAAGAAGATGCTTGAATGGGGAGAAGAAGTCTTAAATCAGATCGAAGAAGTAAGTATGGACATGACGGGTATAGCATTTCTTACAAAGGTGAGGTACAATAACAGCAGTGAGTAAACCAATTCCAAATATTTGCTGATGTAACT
>NZ_JAUBQW010000010.1:0-78583 GCF_036701485.1 Microcoleus sp. Pol11C3
GCATGGGAGAGCGTGGATGCTGGCGACTGAAGGCATACTTATTCATTTTACTATGGGCGTGTTCCCGGACATGATATCAATCATTTCAATTAAATTACCCGAAGAAATGTCGCCAACAACTGTTACCAAATTTCCTTGACCTTTCCGCATGCTTATTTCATCCAAAGAAATTCGCTTAACTGGTTCCCAGCTCGTTTTTTTTTGGAGATTAATTGCACTGTCAAATATTCCTTTTATTTCGTCATAACTTAGTCCTTCTTCTCGTCCGACTTGCTCCATGCTGGATTGTTGTACACGCTCATAAACATTTTGTTCGTATCGTTTAGTATGCCGTTTTTTCAATCCCAGAAAATCTATTATTTCCGTGGGATACCGTTGGCAACTAGGACAGTAAAACTGCCGTCGTGGAATTTTCAAATAAACAGGACGACCAAAAACAGACAAATCTCTTACTGAAATTGGTCGATTTTGATGCAGTTTTTCGGTATATTTTTGACAATGATGAGAAACAATTCCTTCAGATATAATGCTCAGTCCCAAGAAAATTTTTCCCTCAACTTGAGTACAAGTTTCAACCTTAACTTCAGGCAAGGCTAATAAATGGTCTAGATGGAAGCTCATAACGACAAATGTATTGGTCAATACATTTTACACCATAAAGTCAGGAGAGCCAATGAGGGAGCTTGGCGACGGATAAAAGTCAAAATTGATACGCTGGTGGGCGATCGAACTGTGGGGAGCATTTCACTTTTGCAGCCAAGCTAGAAATTGGAGTTTTGAGGCAGGAGCCAGGAGGAAAGAGTCATAAGGAAGGAGCAAAAAGAAGTGTTTTTACAACTATGAGATGCTCCCTAACTGTGTTTATAAGATAATTACTAATTCTCGATGACCTTTATTCACGCAACGGAACTCACGGATACACGAATATAGCAATTTTTAAGTGAGTAAGATACAGTTGGGTAATGGGTAATTGGTAATTGATATCCATTCGGGTTGTATCGGAATGATTAAACCGCAGAGGACACAGAGAAAGGGAAGAGAGAGATGAATAATTCCGATGCCAACGGATTTGATATGATAAGAAAGCTGGGGAGTACCTCACAAAAGTTGAGAACCGCTTTAGCAGTTTTTGTTCGGCTTCCTGATTCCTTATTGCTTGTTAATTTGTGCTGATTCCTGATTCCTACTTCCTTCAACGTTCCGATGACCAATTACTGATGATTGATTACGGATGATTAATTTTTAAACAGTGGTTCTTGATAAAGCGGCACAGTAAAAGTAACAGTCGATCCCAGTCCTTCCCCCATACTGTAAAAATTTACTGTACCCCCCATTGCTTCTACCAGTTTTTGAGAAATAGCCAATCCCAAACCGGTGCCGCCGTATTGTCTGGTACGATTGCCGTCCACCTGAAAAAACGACTCAAATAATTTATCCTGCTTGTCTAGAGAAACGCCAATGCCAGTATCAGCAACTCGGATTTTCACCATTCCGGGGAACTGCTGGTTGTCAACAGTCACCTTTTTCTTAATAATTTCGACACTGATGCGAATTCCCCCTTCCCCGGTAAATTTAATCGCATTGCCCGTGAGATTCAAGATTACCTGAAGCAGGCGTTGGTAGTTGCCGTACACAATAATTTCGTCTTCCACAGGGGGTTTTTGGATTTGAAATTGCAATCGCTTTTGCTCGACTTGAACCCGTGTAAAATTCTCAACTTGTTGCAACAGTTCACCGAGTTTGACGGGAGCGAGGTCTAACTCCATTTTGCCAGCTTCGATTTTAGCGACATCCAAAATATCGTTAATCACATTGAACAAATGTACTGCGGAACGGTAAGCTTCTTCGATAAATTGGTGCGCTTCTTCGGGGTCATCTGCCATGCCGTCCATAAGCAGTTTTAGGAAGCCGAGGATGCCGTTGAGGGGGGTGCGGAGTTCGTGAGAAGTATTGGCAAGAAATTGACTTTTAAGTTGGGAAAGAGCTACGGCTTCGGCGCGGGCCTGTTCTAATTCTTGGTAAAGTGTAGCGTGGGCGATCGCACTGCCGACTTGAGCAACTAACTCGCGGGCGAATTCGAGTTCTACATGACTCCATTTCGGGGAACTGCCGCAGCGGTGCAAACATATCAGTGCATTGGGTTGGTCTTCATAGGAGGTAGCTGCTACGAGCACGGAATGGCGGTGGAAGGGATCGGCGGCGGGGGAGGCGTAATCGACTGCTACTGGTTTTAAGGTGGCTAAAGTTTGAATCCACCCTGGCTGTTCGGCTGCGCGCAGTTCTAGTCCCAGCATAGAAGAGTAAGCTTCTTGGCGGTACTCAGCTACTACTTTAAAAGTTCTCGATTGGAGATTTTCGATTTGATCTGGGGAAAGCGGGGGCGAGGGGTCGCTAGCTATTGAGTGTTGTAATTCGGCTGCTGTGGCGCTCGATTTTTGCTGATTTTCCGAGGCAAGGAAGGGGGATGTTTCGAGATTTTCGCTGTCTTTTTGGTAGGAACAGATGATGCAGCGACTCGCGTTCAAAACTTGCCCCAAGCTGTTAACAGTTTGCTGCCAAATTGTGTCTAAATCGAGGGTTTTGTGCAGGTTTTGAGCGATTTGGGAGATGACTTTACGGTCGATTTCCGAGTAGGGAGGGAGCGATCGACCGGGGATACGGCTCGCTGGAAGCGACATTTGTTGGCGGGCGTCCCAGGGGGATGGCAAAGCTCGATAGAGCCTGGATTCTGGGGATTCGGGCCGTCTGTCTGTGGGTTTGTCAGACAGCAGCCTTCCCATAACTAAGACTTTTGCAGCTTTGCCGTTTGAGTCGATCGCCGGAGTGAGTGTCAAATCGAAGAGAAAATATTGTCCGGCGTGGCCAAATGGATAGCTGAACCGTTGGGGTACGAGGGTTTCGAGCGCCCGCCGCAGGATATCGAGATAAGGCGCAGGGGGGATGGGTTGCAGGGTTTCGCTGAGGGGGCGATCGACAATTTGTTCTGCTGTAAGGTTGTACTGCTCGGCTTTTTGCCAGTAAAAAGATAGATATTGACCCCTTGCGTCTTGGGTAAATACTAATTCTGCCCCTAACTCTTGAAAAAAAACTGTAGAGGCGAGGCTCGATCGCCGGAAATCTGTGTTAGAGTCCATCAGAGTAGGGGATGAAAGTAGTTCGGATTTTGGAGTATTGAGTTTTTTATAAAAGACTCAATACTCCCCCTTGTTTGGGGCTTCTACTGTTAATTTGTGAGTTGTTAACCACTTAAAAAGTTGTTGGCTTTTTAATTAAAACATTAATCGCTCAAAACTCACAATTTGCAATAATTTTAGGCTTCTACTATTGACTTTTGAGTAATTAATGAACTCATCAAATATTAATTATTTAATTCTGAACTCAACTCAAAACTCAAAACTATTCGTTCTCAGCCGTTTTGGGTAATTTAAAGATAAAAATTAAGATTGAGAAATTAGGAATCTGCACCGATTAACTATCAAGTGTGAAAATTACGCCAAAATATGAGGCTGCGAACAACTCTAGTCAGGGAATGGCTCACGCATTTTTCCCTCACCTGGAATAGTTCCGAGGTTGTGATTTAGCCGAGTTCACTCGCCCACCACCTGTAGCTTTAGCCACGAAATCGGCAGGCGATCGCCCGCGCGATCTAAATTTCACAGCCTGCAGATTTGCGCGCGCCGTCTGGGGCCAGAGCACCTCAGTCGTTCCATTCACCGCGGGGCGGGACTGGAGGGTTGCGGCGCAAACCCAGAGCCAGCTCGTCTTCGCGGCGCTCGCCTCTGAGCCACTGCTTGATTGCTGTTTCAATGACTTTGCTGGGGTCATTCGTCAAGTGCTTAATTTGGTCTAGCAGTTCAGGATCGATATGGATGGACAGTTCGACTTTTTCTGACGAACTGTGGGATGGTATTCTTGATTCGCTCATAGTTAAAAAATCCTAGTTTTAATTTTTAAGTTTCAATTCTTTTGATGACAACCGACTGGACTAGATATTTGAAGTCCCTGATTTGCACCCAACCTTTCCTCAACCGCTTAACCGCTTTCTGTACAATGAGAGGGAGAAAAGTTTTTTCCTTTTGGGTGTCCGGGCTTGATCGGACACTTGAAAGGGTAATAACTGATACTCTTGAGGTTTGCCTCAGTTGTGGTTTCATCTCAATCCCCAGTAAGAGGTTGAAGTAAGCACTCTACTCTTGCTTGTGTGATCATACAACAAAAAGTATCCTTTGCCGATTAGCTCTTCGATAAAAAACATGACTAACGTCCCTGTATCTCGCATTCGTAATTTTTCGATTATTGCTCACATCGACCACGGAAAATCGACCTTGGCAGATCGCCTGTTGCAGGCGACTGGGACTGTGCAAGCACGGGAGATGAAGGAGCAGTTTTTAGACAATATGGAGCTCGAACGCGAACGCGGCATTACGATCAAGCTGCAAGCGGCTCGGATGAATTACACTGCCAAGGACGGTCAGGAGTACGTGCTCAATCTCATCGACACTCCCGGACACGTGGACTTTTCTTACGAGGTGTCGCGATCGCTCGCTGCTTGCGAAGGGGCGCTGCTGGTGGTAGACGCATCTCAAGGTGTGGAAGCACAAACCTTGGCAAATGTCTACCTTGCCTTGGGAAATAATTTGGAAATTATTCCTGTTTTAAATAAAATTGACCTGCCGGGGGCAGAACCGGAACGGGTAAAAGGGGAAATTGAAGAAATTATCGGTCTGGACTGTAGCGGGGCAATTGAGGCTTCGGCTAAGGAAGGAATTGGTATAGATGAGATTTTGGAGGCGATCGTCGAATTGGTGCCGCCGCCGCAGGATACTGTTGATAAACCGCTCAGGGCGCTAATTTTTGATAGTTATTACGATGCTTATCGCGGGGTAATTGTGTATTTCCGGGTGATGGACGGAAGTGTCAAAAAGGGCGATCGAGTTTTGTTGATGGTTTCGGGTAAGGAATATGTCATCGATGAATTGGGCATCCTTTCACCGACTCAAGTTCAAGTAGATGAACTGCACGCGGGGGAAGTTGGTTATCTGGGCGCGGCAATTAAAGCCGTAGCTGATGCTCGCGTGGGCGATACGATTACTTTGGTCAAAAAGCCTGCACCGGAGCCTTGGCCGGGTTATACAGAAGCAAAACCGATGGTTTTTTGCGGCTTGTTCCCGATTGATGCTGACCAATTTCCAGATTTGCGGGAAGCTTTAGAAAAACTCGAACTCAACGATGCGGCGCTTTCTTACGAACCGGAAACTTCGAGTGCGATGGGATTTGGTTTTCGCTGCGGTTTCTTGGGTTTGCTGCACATGGAAATTGTGCAAGAAAGACTGGAGAGAGAATACAATTTGGATTTGATTGTTACGGCTCCTTCTGTGGTTTATCAAATCACAACAATTAAAGGAGAAGTGTTAACAATTGACAATCCCAGCCACTTGCCTGATCCTCAGTATCGCGAGAAAATTGAGGAACCTTATGTGCGGGTAGAAATGCTGTCGCCGGAAACTTATGTGGGGGCGTTGATGGAACTGTCTCAAAGTCGGCGGGGCATTTTTATGGATATGAAGTATCTGAGTCAAGGCCGAACTACGCTGGTTTATGAGTTGCCTTTGGCGGAGGTGGTGACGGACTTTTTTGACCAGATGAAATCGCGATCGCGCGGTTATGCGAGCATGGAGTATCACATAATTGGCTACCGCGAAAATCCGTTGGTGAAAATGGACATTTTAATTAATGGCGATCCGGTTGATGCTTTGGCGATGATCGTACACCGGGATAAGGCTTACAATGTGGGCCGCGGATTGACGGAAAAACTCAAGGAGTTGATTCCTCGTCATCAATTTAAGGTTCCCATTCAAGCGACTATTGGCGCTAAGGTGATTGCTTCGGAGCACATTCCGGCTTTGCGGAAGGATGTGTTGGCGAAGTGTTACGGTGGTGATATTTCGCGGAAGAAGAAGTTGCTGCAAAAGCAGGCGAAGGGTAAGAAGCGGATGAAGTCTGTGGGTACTGTGGATGTGCCGCAGGAGGCTTTTATGGCTGTGCTGAAGCTCGATCGGGATTCGTAATCTGTGTGGTCTTTTGTGAGGAACAGGCAAGATGCCTGTTCCACAAAGAGTGAGTTTTTTGGTAGTTGTTTGCAGTGATCTAGAACAGGCATCTTGCCTGTTCCACAAAGAGTCAATTTTATTGTGGGACGGGCAAGATGCCAGTGCCTGAAAAGCCAATTGAAAATGGTGTAAGATGTCAGGTAGAATTAAAGATATAATGATTACTTAAATTTACTATAGCAATCCTAAATCAGTTGCAAAAATATTGGGCTTCACTAATCCTAATTAACTGGGTATTAAGTCAGATTTTTTAGAAAATAAGCCATACAGCAGATTCCATGTATATATGACACAGCGAATTTAGTAAATAAGCGAAAAAAATGAAACCTTATTCGATAGAGACGAGTGAGAAAAGAGTTAAAATTTATGAACAAGGTGATACATCAATTAGGCAAGTAGTCACCAAATTTGATGTGAGTAAAGGGTTTCTTCAAAAAATCTTAAAACAAAAACAAACGACTGGTCGCGTTCAACCTAAAAAACAGGGTGGAAGTCTTAAAAGTGTGTTAAAGTCGCGCAGGACTGAATTGACTCACATGGGATAAAAATATCCTGATAGCACGTTGTCAGAATATTGTGAACATGGGTTTATGAACTACAAGGAAGCTGTCAGCTAAGCGTATGATATGTCGTGAACTACAAAAAAAAAATTGAGGCGGAAAAAAAGACCATACGTATTAGCCCGTTTGCCACCGAAAGAGTGCAAAATTTGAGGTATGAATATTGGAAAAAAGAGAAAAATATTGATCCTGACAACCTCGTTTTTTTCGATAAAATCGGCGTTTTATTGGGTTTAACACTCACCCGCGCTCGTTCAAGATATGGTAGTATAGTGTACGATTTAAAACCATTTAATTGGGTGCAAAAATTACAGTTCTCGGAGCAATAAATTTAAAAAAAGTAGTAAGAATAATGACCATAAATGGGTCGATGAATGGCAACGCGTTTTCCGTTTGCATTGAACATTTTTTAGTGCCAAATTTAGGGAAAGGTGCAGTCGTTATTATGGATAATCTCCCAGCCCACAAGCGGGCAGTGATTTAACTCTTGATTCAAACGGAAACGGCGCCACTATCCTCAATTTATCCGCCTATTCTCCGGACGTTAATCCGATAGAATTATGGCGATCGCAACTGAAAGCTTTTTTACGTCAGTTCTCGCCAACCACTACTAAAATGGTTGATGTTTTAATTGCTACTGCGCTTGAAGGAGTGAATACTAAGCACTTCAAAAACTGGTTTACAAGCTGCTGCTACCGTACTTAATAAACCTGAAATACGGTAGCATCCAGATCGAGGTTGAGGATGGGGATACTTTAATTAAACGGCGCTTGGATGTCTTAGCCGTAAATCAGCCGGATGCAGAACTCGCGGCGGCACAGTTTTGGATTTTGGTAGTTGAGGCGAAAAATAGTGCGATCGATCCTTGGGCCGGTTTGCCGCAATTGCTGACTTATGCTTATAAAAGTTTGCAGCAGCAATCGTCTGTTTGGGGATTGACGACGAATGGACGTAACTATCAGTTTGTGCGGATGACGCGGGGAAATCCTTGTACTTATCAGATTTTACCGGAATTGAATTTGATTGACCGAGAACGATCGCTCTTGTTGGCGCAAGTGTTGAAAGCGATTTGCAAGTTGCAGTATGTGCAGTTGCAGTTGGCTTAACAAGGGCGATCGCATCCGATGTTATGACGGTGGAATTGTGCGATCGATCGGTGGAACCTTTTGTACAGGAGTTGGCGGTTGTTCAGTCCGCAAAAGTGCGATCGTACTTGGTGTTAAAGGAATCGTCACTAGGAGGATGGGTACAAAAACTTTCTCTAAGAACCATTTGATATCTGAGTTAGACTGCTTCTTGCAAAAGTTCCGTCTATTTTTCGGTTTTTCTGGTTTCATTTTTTTTAATCTCTATCTACATTTCCTACGATATCTGGATTTTTTATGTTCGCGGGCGATCGTCAAATTAGCCTCCCAAATTAGTTATTAAGTAAAATCTTGAAGAGATTGTGAGTTGCGATTGAATGATTTGTGAAAGAGTTTGTGAGAAAAAACTCACAAATCACTTTTGGCTTAGAAAATTGTGAAAATCAACTAGGGATTGAATGAACAGCTATCCTAAAGCTCTAAGTTATGCTAATTTAAGAGAAATTAGGCAGGATTGAGGCAGAGGTGGAATGGAGAAGATGACAAAACAGGAGTTTGAGGCTATCTATACAGACAAGCTTACAAAAAAACAGCGTCTAGTGCTAAGGGAGTTCTTGCAAAATAAGCCAGACCCACAAATCGCTAACTCTCTCACCCCAAAAGTAACGAGGTCGTGTGTCAGCGATCATATTTCAAATATTTGCCAGTCATTTAATATCAAAAATGAGCCGAGTGTAGGATATACGCAACGTGACGAGTTGATTGAATTATTTGTCAAATATAAACGTGACTTAGTTTGCCCAGAGTTATTAAATAAATTCGGGGAAAGAACCCCTGAAGCTCCAAAAGCATTAGAATTGCCAGAAGGCCCAGTGCGATTAAATTCTGAGTTTTATATAGAGCGTTCTAGAATGGAATCTGACTGTTATCAACAAATTTTAGAGCGGGGATCGATGATTCGCATTAAAGCTCCCAAGTTAATGGGAAAAACTTCTTTGTTGTATCGCATTATGGATCGCGCAAAAACCAATGATTATCAGTTAGTGCGTTTAGATTTTAAAGTGGGTGAAAAAGAAATTTATAGTGATATAAATAAATTTATTAAATGGTTTTGCTTGAATATCAGCCGACAGCTAAAACTAGAATCTAATATCGATAAATATTTGCAGGCTGGTGGAGGCATTATTGTGAATTGCAAACAATACTTTCAATATGAAGTTTTAGAAGCTATAGATAGTCCTTTAGTATTGGCTTTAGAAGAAATAGACTGTATTTTTTGTTATAAGGAAATTTCAGAAGGTTTTTTTAGTATGTTACGAAACTGGTTTGAAGAAACTCGGAACACGGAAATATGGGAAAACTTGCGAATGGTGCTGCTTTATTCTACAAATGTGTACGTGGAATTACCTTATAATCAATCACCATTTAATGTCGGGTTTGAAGGAGAGTTGACAGAATTTAGCCAGCAAAATATTCTAGATTTAGCCCGCCGCCATCAATTATCTTGGGGAACTGATGAAGTTGCCGCATTCATGGCACTGATTGGCGGTTATCCTTATCTGGTACGCAAGGCGCTTTATCATTTGAAGGATTCCAATCTATCTTTAGCAGAAGTTTTGCAAAATGCACCTACAGATGTGGGAATTTACCGCCAGTATTTGCAGAGTCACTGGGCAAATTTGCAAAATTATTCTGAACTCAAAGCGGCTCTCCAACAAGTTGTTTGTGCACCCAGTGCGGTCAAATTAGAACAGGTGCTAGAATTTAAGTTATTGAGTACGGGCTTAGTCAAGCAAAATCACCATGGTATCACTCCTAGCTGTCGGTTATATCGGGAATATTTTGCAGAAAAATTTCGAGATTATAGTCGGGAGTAAAACCATATTATGGCGGTTTATCAATATCAAGTTGGTGGCTCTTTAAAGTACGAAGATCCTACCTATGTTAAGCGTCAGGCAGACAGCGAACTTTATGAAAGTTTGATAGCAGGAGAATTCTGTTATGTGTTGAACTCCCGGCAAATGGGCAAATCTAGCTTGCTAGTAAAAACGATGAAACGCTTGCGCGAAAAAGCAGGCTTTAAATGTATGGCGATAGATTTAACAGTTCTCGGTAGGGAGAGTTCAGACTGCTGGTATTTTGGGATTATTTCTGAGTTAGTTCGGGGTGGCGCACTCTCAAGAAAGGTGGATGCTGACAGTTGGTGGCAGCAACGACAATTGCTGTCGCCATCTCAACGATTGAGTCAGTTTATTGAAGATATTTTACTAACAGAAATTTCCCCAAATATTGTTATTTTTATTGATGAAATTGATTCGATTTTAAAGCTGAGCTGGAAAGATGACTTTTTTCTTTTAATTCGGGCTTCTTATAACAAAAGAGCAATGAATTCTGAATATAAGCGCCTTGCATTTTGTCTTTTGGGAGTTGCCACGCCAGCCGATCTGATTCGCGATAAAGACCGAACACCTTTTAATATTGGCAAAGCTATTGATTTAACAGGCTTTACTTTTGATGAAGCTCGACCTGCTTTAATCCCTGGCTTAATGCTAGAGCGCTCGGAGGAAATATCAGAGAAGATATTAGCTGAGGTTTTTAAGTGGACGAAGGGGCAACCTTTTTTGATGCAAAGACTGTGCCGACTGATGGTCTATCAATCTGCCCGTGGGACTTCTGATGTGGAAGCTTTAGTGCAAAAGTACGTCATTGATAATTGGGAAGCGAATGACGAACTAGAACATTTAAAGACAATTAGAGATCGCTTGCTGCTTGACTATCAAGACCGCACGGCGCTACTGCTCGGTATTTATCAGCAAATATTGACGGATGCGCAGCAGAAAATCTGTGCTGATAATAGTCTCGATCAAAGAAGGTTACAACTCTCAGGATTGGTCGTCAAACGCAATGGATATCTACAAGTTTATAACCCGATATACGCCGCAATTTTTAACCCCGATTGGGTACAGCAAGAATTAGCGAAACTCCGCCCGTACCAGGAAAACTTCGCCGCTTGGATAGCCTCAAATCGTCAAGATACTTCCCGACTGTTGCGCGGCCAAGCGTTGGATGATGCGTTGCACTGGAAAGTGGGGAAACGTTTAAGCGATGAGGATAATGATTTTTTAGATGCTTGTCGAGCTGATGAACTGCAAAAACTGAAGAAAAGTAATGAATCATTAAGAGAATTCCGTAAACAATTCAGGGAAGTTTTCAAAATCGAAGAAGCTGGACGCAATGCCTTAAAGATTTTTCAGTCGGATGGAAACCAAAGAGAAGCCTTGCGGGCAGCTATCAAAGCAGGAGAAGATTTAAAGAAGTGGATACCAGATAATCCCCCGCTTTCCGAATATCCCGTTACGAACCCTCTGTTAGTTTTGCAGAAGATTCTTGCTAAAATCCGCGAACGACCCCCGTTTGTCGGACATAATGACTTGGTAAGAAGTGTCAGTTTTAGCCCCACAGGAGATAGGATCGCTACTGCCTCCTCTGACAACACTGCGAAATTGTGGGACTTGCAAGGCAACTGCTTGGTAACATTCACCGGACATAATAACTGGGTAACAAGTGTCTGTTTTAGCCCCACAAGAGATAGGATCGCTACTGCCTCATTTGACACAACCACGAAATTGTGGGACTTGCAGGGCAACTGCTTGGTAACATTCACCGGACATAATGACTGGGTAACATTCACCGGACATAATGACTGGGTAACAAGTGTCTGTTTTAGCCCCACAGGAGATAGGATCGCTACTGCCTCATTTGACAACACTGCGAAATTGTGGGACTTGCAGGGCAACTGCTTGGTAACATTCACCGGACGAAGTGTCAGTTTTAGCCCCACAGGAGATGCGATCGCTACTGCCTCAGATGACGAAACTGCCAAATTGTGGGACTTGCAGGGCAACTGCTTGGTAACATTCACCGGACATAATTATTCGGTAACAAGTGTCAGTTTTAGCCCCACAGGAGATAGGATCGCTACTGCCTCATCTGACAAAACTGCCAAATTGTGGGACTTGCAGGGCAACTGCTTGGTAACATTCACCGGACATAATTATTTGGTAACAAGTGTCAGTTTTAGCCCCACAGGAGATGCGATCGCTACTGCCTCATATGACAAAACAGCCAAATTGTGGGACTTGCAGGGCAACTGCTTGGTAACATTCACCGGACATAATGAATGGATAAATAGTGTCAGTTTTAGCCCCAGAGGGGATGCGATCGCTACTGCCTCATCTGACAAAACTGCCAAATTGTGGGACTTGCAAGGCAACTGCTTGGTAACATTCACCGGACATAATAACTCGGTATGGAGTGTCAGTTTTAGCCCGACAAGAGATGCGATCGCTACTGCCTCATCTGACAACACTGCCAAATTGTGGGACTTGCAGGGCAACTGCTTGGTAACATTCACCGAACATAAGGACTCGGTAATGAGTGTCAGTTTTAGCCCCAGAGGGGATGTGATCGCTACTGCCTCAGAGGACAAAACTGCCAAATTGTGGGACTTGCAGGGCAACTGCTTGGTAACATTCACCGGACATAATAACTCGGTAAGAAGTGTCAGTTTTAGCCCCACAGGAGATACGATCGCCACTGCATCACAAGACGGGACAGCCAAATTGTGGGACTTGCAGGGGAGTTTACTTGCAGACTTTAGCGGCTATAAGGGCAATTTGCTCAAAGGTGAGACAGATTTTGTGGAGTTGAAAAGTCCGATTTTGAGTATTTGTTTTAGTCGGGACGGGAAGTTTTTAATAACGGGTTCGCAGGATGGAAAGGTGCAGTTTTGGCCGATCGAAAGTTTGGACGAGTTGTTGGCGAGGGGGAGGAAATGGCTTGGTGAGACAATTTAACCGCTGATGCAGGCGGATGATTTGAATTTAGCAACGATTTTACGATTCTTTTTCACTTGTTCAAACTGCTATTAGCTTTACCCACTTTAGACACCAGAATTATTGAATAATTCGGGTATCTAGCAGACTACAAGCCGGAAATTTAAAAGTCAAGATTTATTAAGATTTTACAAAAAAGCGATGACAAATCACAAATCATGTATCTAAAATAAGAGACAATTTGACCCGGAAACTGAAGGTAAGAAAGTGTCTGAACTTAGACAAAATTTAATTACCAGAGATTGGGTTATCATCGCCACCGAACGGGCGACAAGACCGGATCAATTCGCAAACAAAAAAAAGTTGGCAGCAGTAGTGCCACCGCACCGCGCCGATTGCCCGTTTTGCGTGGGAAATGAGGAAGACGGAACCTTAGAAACTTGCCGTTTAGGCGATGGCGCTGGCTGGAAAGTCAGGGCAATTCGCAACAAATATCCCGCCCTCTCCCCGACAGCAGAATGGATGAGGATATCATCGGGAATTCACCGCACGATGGCGGGAATCGGCGTTCACGAAGTAATTGTCGAACACCCGCGACACGATTTGACGACAGCTTTGTTGAGTGTGGAAGAAGTTGCAAACATACTTTTAGTATACCGCCAGCGCTATGTAGAAATTAGAAAAAATCCCCACATTGAAACAATTATTATCTTCAAAAATCACGGGGAAACTGCCGGAACTTCTCTCGAACACCCCCACTCGCAGATAGCAGCGACGCCCGTTGTACCCAGCCAATTTCGCAGCCGCATCGACGAAGCTATTAGATATTTTGATGACACGGGAGAATGTCTGTTTTGCCGCACTTTGGAAGATGAATTAGCGGCGAAGGAAAGAGTGATTTGTGAGAGTGAACATTTTGTGGCTTTTATCCCTTACGCTGCACTTTCACCATTTCACACTTGGATTTTTCCGCGTCGGCATTCCTCTTCGTTTGATGAAATTACTGATGCAGAAATTACGGGTCTTGCTGATACTTTGAAAACTGTACTGGCTAAGTTTTATTTCGGATTGAACAATCCCGATTACAACTATAATATTCGATCAGTGCCGATCGCCCAACGGGCAACAAAATACTTTCACTGGTATATCGCAATTGTTCCCAGAGTTACCAAGCAAGCTGGATTTGAGTTGGGCAGCGGGATGTTTATCAATACTGCTTTGCCGGAAGAAAGTGCAGCGTTTTTGCGATCGATCGAAATTCCTAGCGACAGTAATTTCCCCCCCATCTAAAGTATCCTACATCACAACAGTCAAATTTACTTCAAATTGGGGTGGAAATACACGCAGGCAGTCTGAATTGCGAGTCTGTCTTGGGGGAGGAAAGTGATATTATTTGAGATTTGATATTTGAGATTAAAAAATTGGGGATCAAGAATGATCTAAGGGTTTAGATCACCCGGATACAGTTGCATTCTTTTGTGAAAGTGGTATCATTTACGAGCTCAACTTATGAAGGTACAAATACTTAGGGATTGTACCAAACTCACAATAAACTTTCGACATACTGCCAGCCGTCGTCGCTAAAAGTAGCTCTCAACATATCTCTAATTTTGGCATCGATCGATAATATCCCCTCACCTGAGTCACTATTCTCGCCGATTTCGCAACTGTCTTCAGACATATGTTCTTGGATGTGGGCCAGAGTATCGGCGAAATTAGCCAGAAAATAATGTTCGTGCACCCACGCTGTCGGATCGGGGATTGCTGTATTCTCAAAAGCTTGATCGACTAAATCTTTTTTGGCAACATCGTCCGTCTGGTTTTTCATGTTGAGTCCGATTTAGGTAGAACTGGTAACTTATCCATTTTAAGCTTAATTGTCAACAGCATTGCGATCCTGATCTACAACAGCAGTGACAAATTTGTGTAGATTGTGCGATCGCGATCCTAATTTTTTTGTCGATCGCGTGTTATCATTTTACCTCAAGCTCGGTGGTCAATAATGTTCACATCGAGCATAATACACTTGGGAATCATTCCGTGAACTCCTTTTTGAGGATTGTTGACAGCCTGCGTTATCCGAAAATTTACGGCCAGGGAACACAAAACATAAGCATCTTCCTCTTTGAAACCCGCAAAAGTTTGCAGCCAATAAACCGTCTGTTTGACCGCCATCTCAAAGGCTTCATCTAATGTTCTACCGAATCCCATAATCACAATATGAGTGGGCGTTTCTGCAAACGGAAATATCAGAAATAAATCCTTGCGTAAGATGATTTGAATAGTCCCGTTCATCGAAGTTTCAATGGCAGTACCGTCAACTTCACCGTCTCCTTGTGCCGAATGTCCGTCGCCGATGGACAGTAAACCGCCGCGCATAAAAACAGGTAAAAATAACCGCGTTCCTGCTTGGAGTTCCTGATTGTCCATATTACCGCCGTAGCGCTCTGGAGGAATAGAAGAACGGTTAATTTCTGCATTGGCGACTCCGATAATTCCAAAAAAAGGATGCAGGGGAATCCCAAGGCGGCTACCTGCGGGAAATTCCGCAGTTTTTTGCTGTAAATCTAGGGGAATAAACCGCAATTTAGGTTCGGGAAAATAGTCAGGTAATGCTCCCCATCCGGCGCGAATTGCATTAAATCCGACTGGTAAACTTGGGTAAACATCCTCAATGTGAATTTCTAAAACGTCTCCCGGTTCCGCATTGTTAATATAAATCGGGCCTGTCAGCAAGTGCGGCCCCGGGCCAACTTTGCGGTGGGGAGGCAAATTCTGACAAATATCTAAAAATTCCGGCGTCAGAAATTCCGGCGGCGCCTTGTCAGCAACATAATATCCTGAATAGGTTTCGATGTCGATGCGATCGCCCGAATCCACCCTTAAAGCAGGTTCGATATTCGGAGAGAAACCGCCCAAGTGTACGGTTTTGCAGTTAGCCTTGAGAAGGTGGCGCGTCATGGGATTTTAGATTTTAGATTTTAGATTTTAGATTGAAGGAAGGGTGTTAAGAATGTTATATCGCAAGTCTCAATTATTTTTGAGAATTTTTTTTTATTAACCGCAGAGGGCGCAGAGGGCGCAGAGAAAGAGAATGGAGAGATCGGAAGATGTTAAAAAATGGTTGAAGTTTGTTAGATGTGAGATCTTTTACTAATTTCTTAACTTTTTGATAACGTTGGTAGTTTAAAATTTAAAGTTGGCGCAGCGGGTTTATCTGTATTTGGGGGGAGTTTTGTTTGGCTGGTGAAACCCCCCCTACAAGTAATGACTAATGACTTATGTTAACACCTTTGCCCAATAAAGTAGAAAATTGTCAAGGTTATTCTCGCAATCCCTGGTTTTTTGCTGTTTTGATTTTGATTGTCCTATTGCTAGGTTTCATGATGCAATATTACCTTAACAAACCTCAGCTTTTAACCGATCCGTTTCTGCAACTCCCAACAGCAAACTCGGTGCGAGTTGTCTGGTTTACCGAGTTTGCTGGTAGTCGCAACACTGTTGCTTACGGCGAAAATTTGAATCAAGTTATGACGGCAAATACTACCAAGTTAAGCCGCACTCGCGAAGACAAAGACTCGCGCATTTCCGATGAAATCAAACACAACATAATTGACAGCAATCCAATTGTCCGCGACATCTGGCGCCACGAAGCAGAAGTCTCCAATTTAATGCCCGGTGTTCGCATTCCTTATCGAGTCACCAGCGAAAGGAAAGACGGCGCATCTGTCAGCAGTAAAGTTTTCACTCTTTCTCCGACACCAGCAGCAGGAATTGCGCTTAAAATCCTCCTCACTTCCGACCATCAATTGATGCCGATGACAGCGGCAAATCTCCAGAAAGTAGCTGAAACAATTGGGAGAGTTGACGCGGTTTTCATGGCTGGGGATTTAGTTAATATACCCGATCGCGCTTCTGAATGGTTCGACGACTACCGAGGCCGCGCCTTCTTTCCCGCTATGCAAGGTCGCGCATTTTCCGAACTGGAGAAAAACGGCATCAAAACCGTTTACAGCGGAGGCGAACTGATCCAACACGCGCCTTTATTCCCCGCCATTGGCAATCACGAAATTATGGGTCGCTTTGCAACCAACAGCCTACTCGGTGACCAATTTAATGATCCTTTTCCCCGCGCCGATGCCGAGAAAATATACGCTCAGCGTGCTGCATCTTTAAATCCCAATAATGACTCTTCAGTGCGGGAAATATGGCTAAAAAACAATAGTTTTAATAGCGATACCTATGAGGAAATTTTCAATTTACCGGGAGGGAAAAATTACTATGCTGTGACTTTTGGGGACGTGCGGTTAGTAACTTTGTATGTTACGAATATCTGGCGGACTCCGAATTTAGATCCGGGTGCCAGAGGCAGGTATCGCGAACGAGACGAAGATTTTAATGATCCCGAAAAATGGGGATACGGACAGCATATTTTTGAGCCGATTGTAAAGGGCAGCGCTCAATATACTTGGCTGCAACAAGAGTTAAAGAGTGCGGAATTCCAGCAGGCAAAATATAAAATTGTGATGTTTCACCACCCGCCGCATTCTCTGGGTGACAATATTGTACCTGCTTATACTGATCCAGTGCAAATAGTCGATCGCGCTCTCGATGGCGAGATTAAAATGGTGCGTTACGAGTATCCGAAACAGCAAGATTATCTGATTCGGGATGTAGTGCCGCTACTAGAAAAAGCGGGGGTGCAGTTGGTATTTTACGGACATTCGCACTTGTGGAATCGATTTGTAAGTTCCAGCGGGATGCACTTTTTGGAAACTTCTAATGTGGGCAACAGTTACGGTGCTTTTGCGGGGGAAAAGCGCCGATTTGTTCCGCCTGCATATCGGGAAGATTACAGCGCTATTGGAGATCCGAACGGATTGGAACCTGTGGTGCCGACTGTTGCACCTTTGTTGGGAGAAGACGGGCGGCCGCTGCCGTATATTGATAGCAATGATATTACGGCTTTTACTATTTTTGATACGGGGGAGGGTACGGTTAGCAGCTACTATTTTGATACGCGGAAACCGGAGTCGGAAGTGGTGAAGTTTGATGAGTTTAATTGCGACGGGTAAGGGCACGGCATTGCCGTGTCCCTACAGATATGTGAGTCCACTGAGATGTTGCACTATTCTCAATTAGCAGTTTAGGAACGGGCAAGATGTCCGTTCCACAAGAAAGAAATTCATTCTTTGTGGAACAGGCATCTTGCCTGTTCTTGAAAATGGTGCAAGATGTAAGATTAAACTGAGATGTTGCACCCTTCTTAATTAGCAGTTTAGCAACGGGCAAGATGCCCGTTCCACAAAACTCAATTTTATTGTGGAACAGGCATCTTGCCTGTTCTTAACAATGGTACAAGATGTAAGATTAAATCTTGTCTTTAGCCGGTGGTACAACACCAATTTTATTCAAACCCGCATCAATCTGCCTGAGCAATTTAAAATCGTCTTCGGGTAAGGAATTAACAGGCGAGTGTTTTTCCAGAAATGAGAATGCTTGCCGAAATTCACGCGGCCGGGAGTCGATCGCACCATCGAAGTGACAAGGTACAATTTTTTCAAAGTCCCAACTCGCCACTTTATCCACCCAATCGAGAGTTTCCCTCGGGGCGCGGTTGAGAATCAAAGTCTGCAAAATCGGCGCGACAAACAACCGCCCCCCTCCCCGCAAAGCCTCAAACGATCGCTCCCAATGTGTTTTCCACTTGAACGGATACAACCCGAAATAAGCTTTTCTAGAGCGTTCTGGCGCTTTGCGCGCGCTGGCAAATACCTCCGACCACGGTGGCACTTCCAGCACGCTAGGCGTAAAATACATGGCAAATAAGGCGATTCTCTGCCACCCTTTGCGCCGATTTTCGTGGGTGTCTGCCACCGTGTCCGAGGCGCTGTCTTTGGCGTGAAACAGCAGCGGGTACGAGTCGAGTTGGACGATCGCGGGCGGATTTTCGGGAATGGAAACTATGGAATCTGTTAGCATCAGCGTGTGCGATCGCCTGTGAAATAAGGCAACTTCAGCAAATTTGCCCAAACCAAGGTTGAGGGGGCCGAGAATTGCCCAGTCAAATTGATCGGCTAAGGGGGTGTTGCTGCTGTCAAAGGGCAGTACAGAGGTGCGTTTGGCGGGCAAACCCAGCCAACTCAGCGGCAAATTCACGGGGAAACTCCACTGCTGCGGGGCGACAAACACCTGCGCTTCGGGAAAACACCTCGCAAAGGGGCCGACAAAAACCTTGTGCTCGATGCCGGAAACCGTTGTCAGCAGGATGTACTTCACCTCGCCGTGCTCTGCTACTAACTCTTTTACCAAGCGGATGCACTCAGGAGTCGGTGCAACGGGGGCGTAGACGAGAAGGCCTTCGGGTTCTAGTTTAATTACTGTCATCCGAATCGGGACGACAACGTAGAAAATGCCTTGTAGTTGGTCAAAAGTCCAGATTGTGTCCTTAACTATTTCCTTGCGGATGGTGCGCCGCTTGCTGTAGGGATAGAGGGGGACGACTGGCCAAAAGGCCCAAGAATAGTCCCGAGAATCAATCTGTGCTGATGTTGGTATGCCCTCGCCCTCTGCCACTGCGCGACTCCTTGCCGATTTTTTTGTACGTGCGTGCGATCGAACTATTTTTATCTTATTTCAATCTTGTGGCACGGATTCGAGGAGTTGAAAAGGGGTTTCACCAGGCCTGCTGGGTACGAAAACTATTAAACCAACTGTTCAGGATCGATGCCTAGTTCCCGCAACCGCGCCGCTAGTCTTTCCTCGCGCTGTTGAGATTCTGTCAGTTGCTGTTGAGATTCTGTGAGTTGCTGTTGAGCTTCAATTACTTGCTGTTGAGATTCTATCAGTTGCCGTTCCGCCGCCGTCGCTCTTTCACCCGGACTCAAAATCAACCCTCCTTGGGCCGTAAACCACCGCAACCACAACCGATTCATACTCTTATAACTGCCTTGCCACCAACCTAAACTCAACTGCAACTCAGGAATAAATAACCGCCCATCAATTAATTCTGCCGGTTCATAGTGGCCTCCTACAAGATGAAAAGCTCGCAATTCATCCGTGTAGCGACTGAACACAAAATAGTAAGGAATCCGCAAAATTTGTTCATAAACTTGCCACTTAGTCGGCGGTTCCCCTACTTGCTGAACAGTCCGCCCCAAATCTTCATCCTCAGTTCCCGGCGATAGCAATTCCACCACCACAAACGGATTTACCCGTTCTTGCCAAACTACATAACTCAAACGCATATCGCGCCCTTGATAAAGCCTTGGCACACCCACCGCAGCAAACCAATCCGGGCGTTTATGCCAGCGCGGTTGTGTTGCATCGTAATACAAATTTAGATCACTGGCTGTAAAGACTTGTTCCGCATCCCATCCCGGCGGCAAAAACGTGAATTCCAAGAGTTGCGGCTGATCTAAATGAAACGTATCTGGCAAACCGGGCTCCTTTGGGTCTTCGCTAGGTAAATCATACATTGTTGGCAAACTCTGCCGGGGGTCTAGAGGCGGTTCAGCTTGAGCAGGCGGGTAAGTCGGGAATGTCATAATGAATTCTGAGGTTGCTTATCCTGATATGATTATAGCCTTGTGAGAATGTCTTGCATTTCCAAAGAATTCCCATTAACTCTCAAGCTCAAATCTCAAATCAAAACTCCTAAATCGATATGACTCAAAACTACCGCATCACTCTTTTACCAGGAGACGGCATCGGCCCTGAAATTATCGCTGTGGCGGTAGATGTCCTGAAACTTGTCGGTCAACAATTGGACATCGGCTTTGAATTTCAAGAAGCTTTAATGGGCGGCGCTGCTATTGACGCAACAGGTAATCCGCTGCCCGAAGAAACTCTGGAAAAATGCCGCAACAGCGATGCAATATTGTTAGCAGCTATTGGCGGTTACAAGTGGGATAATTTGCCCCGCGAACAGCGCCCAGAAACGGGATTATTAGGACTGCGCGCCGGATTGGGATTGTTTGCAAATTTGCGTCCTGCGACTATTTTACCGCAATTAGTTGATGCTTCTAGTTTGAAACGGGAAGTTGTCGAAGGGGTGGATATTATGGTCATCCGCGAACTCACAGGCGGGATTTATTTCGGCAAACCGAAAGGCATTTTTGAGACGGAAACAGGCGAAAAACGCGGTGTTAATACGATGGCTTACACCGAGTCAGAAATTGACAGAATCGGGCGCGTTGCGTTTGAGACTGCCAGGAAGCGGGGGAAAAGGCTGTGTTCCGTTGATAAAGCGAATGTTTTGGATGTTTCGCAACTGTGGCGCGATCGTATTATTGCCCTTTCTTCAGAATACCCTGATGTCGAACTTTCTCACCTCTATGTTGACAACGCAGCCATGCAGTTAATTCGCTGGCCCAAACAGTTCGATACAATTGTCACCGGCAATCTATTCGGCGACATTCTTTCCGATGCGGCGGCGATGCTAACTGGTAGTATTGGGATGCTGCCTTCTGCTAGTTTGGGAGCAACCGGGCCGGGAGTTTTTGAACCCGTGCACGGTTCCGCACCAGACATCGCCGGACAAGATAAAGCTAATCCCATCGCCCAAGTTTTAAGCGCAGCAATGATGCTACGTTACGCCTTAAATCAGCCGGAAGCTGCTAATAAAATCGAGCAAGCAGTTGTCGAAGTTTTGGATCGAGGTTATCGCACTGGTGATATCATGTCAGAAGGCATGAAACTCGTCGGCTGTCGGGCGATGGGCGATGCTTTAATTGAAGTTCTGCAAGGTTGATTGATGGTCTGGTAGGGGCGGGTTTTACGAATAATATTCGACGCACACACACAACCTCATAAACCCGCCCCCACACAACTAATAACCTATATCAACCTTGACTTTGATCGCAGGTAAAAAATGTACATTGAGGCTTACCGTTGGGTGGGGGCGGGTTTATAAGATTATTAATTTTTGGCAATTATGGTTGGTAAAACCCGCCCCTACAGGAATTGGGGTTTAATGTTCCGCAGTCAAAAGATTGAATTGCTCGGTATCAATGCGATTTGCTCGATACAAAACTTCAGCTATTTCCGAAAGCGCTAACACAGAATGGGCGCGATAACCATTAGCCTGCATCTTATCTTTAACTCCCTGTTCGTGGTCGATTAATACCACGATATCTTCCACATTCAACCCAGCCGATTTTAACTTAGCCGCGCCTTCCATCACGCTTTTGCCACTAATCAAAATGTCATCGACTACGACAATCGTTTCTCCTGCATTAAAATGCCCCTCAATTAATTTGCCCGCACCGTAAGTTTTCACCTCCTTGCGGGGGAAAATCATCGGGCGTTCCATCCGCAATGCTAAACCGGTTGCTGTGGGTAAAGAACCGTAGGGAATTCCCGCTATGCGATCGAATTTTAAATCCTTGAGAATGTCTGCATAAGCGCTGACAATTTGATGGAAAATCTGAGGAATTGAGATAATTTTCCGCAAGTCGATGTAATATGGAAATACGGCGCCCGATGCTTGTACGTGGTCGCCAAAAACTACGCAGCCGATGTCATAAAGTTGCAAGATTAAATCGCGGTGAGGTTCCGGTTGCAAAAAGCAAACATCGGGCAGCCACAATTCGCAAGTCGGACTACCTTCGATCGCCTGCAGCCTCTGTTTATTAATACTATCCCGCAATTTCTCAATTTCTCGGCGCGGCTCTTTCCCCGCTAATAAATTCGGGGGGACTGGCAACAATAAATCTTCACCATTCTTGCTTAAACCGGCCGCCAGCAGTTGTGCGAGGTCGTTTTCTTCTGTGAGGTCATTTTCTACGGGAATGTCTCCTTCGACTAAAATTAGGCGTTCAGGAGCCGCTTGGCGGATGCGCGCCAACATATCCGGCATTACTCCTACTTCTAAACCGAGTTTTTCGGGAGTTCCCCAAGTTTGAGAGAGTCGGACTAATTGCAAGTACAAAGGGTTTTCGGGCGTCGGGTATTCTTGCACAGCCTCGGCTGAGGGGTTGGCGGTGGCACAGAGTACAAAAACAGTTTTTCCGGCGTATAACAAAAAAGGCGCTACTTGGTCGAATCCGGCATAGGGACTTAAGGTAATAGCGTCAACTCGCCAGTCTTGAAATACAATTTTGGCAAATACTGTGCTGGTATTTAAATCGCAGTGTTTGGCATCTAAAATTACTGGCAGGTGAGGGGGAATAATTGTTAAAATTTGTTCCAGCAATGCCCAACCGGGAATACCGAGAGATTGGTAAAAACCGAGGGTGATTTTGCAGGCACAGATTAAATCTGCTGTTTGGTCGATCGCACTTTTTAGCTTGTCAAACAAATCAGTTACAAAAATTTGAGTTTCCTCCCCAGTCATCGAAACCAGCGGGGGCAAGGTTTCCGGGTCGGGGTCGAGGGCTAAATACAGCAAACTTTGATTGCTTTCAACAGCCGCTAACAGTTTATCGAAAAAGTCGGTTCGATCCGTCATAATTTGTTAGGAAGGTAAGGGGAATTAAAAAAATTGCAGCTCAAAGTGGGATTGGTGTTGTGCCGGAAGAAACCGATCCCCGTTGAAATTGAAATTAAGAATCTTTTAAGATTGTAGAATGTAAAGAGCAGGAAATCTGTAACTTTGGGAGCAGTTTCATGGGGAATGATTGTCGGGTTGGCTAGACCAGTGATTGCAGCTAAGCTGCAGCAAGTCAATTAGTTGTGGTAAACTAACCAGTTTCCGGGCGGGGATTTTATCGGCATTCCCTGCAGCAGGCGAGTTTAGCAAATGCGAATTTGCCAGGGGCAGATTTGAGAGAAGTAAATTTTAGAGATGCTAATTTATCCGGGGCAAATTTGAGCGGGGCTGCTTGGCGACAAGCTAATTTACAAGGCGCTAATTTGAGCGATGCTAATTTAACCAGATCCCGTTTGACGGGGCTAATCTAAAAAATGCTACCGTTGCAGGTGTTATTTGGGTTGACGGTAGTATTAAATAGAAGCAGAAGCTAAAGCCATGCCCGCCTTATATTATGGATAGTAATAAATGACCGGTACGATCGACTTTACGATTTGGGACGAGTTGCTGCAACGCTATGTTGACGATTTGGGCCGCGTCAATTATCGGGGCTGGACAACTGAGGGGGCGGATGTTTTGAGGGCGTGGCTGGAAAGTTTGGCTGATGTGGATTTGGCGGATGGTACTGATGCGGATGCGCGGCTGGCCTTGTGGCTGAATGCGTACAATGCGATCGCAATTTCTCAAGTTCTGGAAGTATACCCGATCGCATCCATCCGTCCCAAAGTTTTGGGAATTCCCAACTGGCTGAGTTTTTTGGATTTTTTCACTCGTTCAAATACGATTATTGGCGGCAAAAAGTACAGTCTCAATCAAATCGAACACGCAATTTTGCGGCCGGAATTTGCGGAACCGCGCATCCATTTTGCATTAGTTTGCGCTTCTGTCGGGTGCCCGCTGCTGCGCCGGGGGGCTTATTTCCCGGAGTCGGTACGGACTCAACTAGAAGCGGATGCGAGCCGTTTTATTCACAATCCTGATAAGGTGCGATATGATGCCCAGAAAAAGACGCTTTATTTGAGCAAGATTTTTAAGTGGTACGGCGAGGATTTTGTAAAGGCGGCGGGTTCGGTGGCTGAGTATGTGGGCGGTTATTTGGGGCCGGAGGCGGCTGTGGGTGATGGATGGGCGCTCGTTTTTTTGCCTTACGACTGGAATTTGAATCGGGTTGATGGATAAAATTTGCGGAAGTGGATAGGTGTTTTTTTGATGGGGTAATTTTTTTCGGCTGCATCAGTTGCGTAGGACAGCACGGCGGAAATAAACAGACCATATTCGTGGGAAAATAAATAGTCGGTTTAAAAACAGTTTCGGCGAACGTATCAAGGAATCACGGTGTGCCTAAGTTAACTCCTAATACCAATTTTTTATGAGGCCGCGTAGAATCCGATCACCCTGGCGCCCCCGCGTCCGGGGGGGGACAAGAGTCCGATCTTTCGTTCCCCGACTATCAGGGAGATGCGAGGGGGATCGAGATATGTGCAACTTCACATTAAATTAGAGACTACTAAATAATTATAAAAAATGCAAATGTCCTGACAAAGAATTAGCACAACATTTTTCTTTAAATAAAAAGATAATTAAATCTAGATTGTCTGATTTGGCAGAGTCGGGTTTTCCTATCCATTTGACTAATACTGCTGTGAGTCAGGTGGAAGAAGTGACACGGAACCAGACAACGGGATCAACTACTTATGATTCTAAGGGTAGAGAAAAGGTGAATACAGCCCCTTGACCGGGTTTACTACTGGCTGTAATGCTGCCTCCATGCGCTTCAATAATGCGTCTGGCAATCGCTAGACCCAGACCTACCCCATTCTTACTAGAGCGACTCGTGGTGTAAAACTGTTCAAAAATGCGAGGTAAATCGGTTTCAGGAATGCCGCTTCCCTGGTCTCGAATTGAAATCCGAGCCTGTTGCTTGTTGCCAGAGGCAGCAATGAAAATACGAGCATTGGGGGTAGAGTATTTAATCGCATTGTCTAAGAGATTCAAAAAAGCCTGTAATAAGCGTTCCGAATCGCCCATAATCCGAAGGTCAGCAATATCAACTTCTATAGTCACGTTTTTAGCCTGCATACGAACTTCCATTGCTCTAATCGCACGGCTGATGACACTTTCTAAGGCAATGGCTTGGATTTCTAATAGCGTGACACCTGCTTCTAAGCGTCCTAAATCGAGCAAATCGTGAATCAAGCCCGAAAGTCGCTTCGTCTCCTCTTTAATGGTTTGAAAAAAGCGATCGCGCAACTCCGGCTCATCCACAGCGCCACGCTCCAGCGCATCAATGGTGACCTGAACATTACTCACAGGAGTCCGCAGTTCATGGGAAACATTCGCTAGGAAGGCTCTGCGTTCGTTGTCCAATGATTTCAACCGTTCACTCATACGATTCAGTTCCGTTGCGAGTTGGTCTAGTTCATTGCTTTGACGAATCACGAGTTTGTCATCAAACTGTCCTCTACCCACACGAATCGCAAAGTTTCGCATCACCTCAATGGGTTTAGAGAGACTCCGGGCTAATCGATCGCTGACCAAGGTACAGAGAAGAATGGTAATGCCAAGGGCGGCTAAAATTGTCCAGATCACCCTTACAAACTGTTTCTGAAACTGTTCTAAAGTAATCGAGATGCGTAATATCCCCAACCGCTGACCGTTGCGAGTCATCGGTTTGGCAATATAGAGGCGATCGTCCGTTGATACAACCCCTTTAGCAATGCCCTGCACCGAATGACCGTTTAGTGCTTCTGAAACGCCAGGTATCGGCACCCAATTGGTGATTTGTCGATCTGTTTGAGGGTCAGAGGTTGCTAGCAGCGAACCTTGGGCATCAAAGACACGGAGTGTGATATTGGCGGGTGCCCCATAGCGCCGGACAATGATCTGCACCCGTTGCGTATCTTTTTCTTCGAGGACATCTGCAACACTCTCGCTCAGTGCTGTTGCCCAGTTTTCTAAATCTGTCTGACGAGACTGCATGAAAAAGGCATAAAACGTCCATAGGATGTAACCAGACATAAGCGAGGTTCCTAAGACGATCAGGAGCAGGTAGGTAGCCAAGAGCTTCGTGTGGATTGAATTCCACCGAAGAGATGCTAACCATCTGCTCGTGAAGGAGTCTTGGGCAAAAAGTTTCATCCGCTCAAACATGGCTGGTATAAATGGTGTATCCGTTGCAAGTGATCCTAACCTAGCGCCATTGGTCACGGATTGAGCCAACCGAGCTATCAAACCCTTGAAGGATGCCTTAACCGCTTTTAAGCAGATTCCGGATGATGGCGACGCAGCAAAGCTTTAATCCGTGCGAGCAATTCCTGCGTATTGAAGGGTTTGGTCACATAATCATCTGCCCCTGCCTCTAAGCCCAACACTTTATCCATATCTTGGTCTTTAGCCGTTAGCATCAGTATAGGCACATTAGAAAAAGCCCGGATACGCCAACACACTTCCATCCCATCAACTTCTGGCATCATCAGATCGAGCAGAATGATATCGGGTACTTGCTTGTGGAATTGTTTGATCGCGCTGTGTCCATCTGGTGCTGTAGTGACCTCATAGCCTTCCTTTCTCAGTGAGTAAGCAAGGCTTTCACAGAGTGGGGCTTCGTCGTCTACCAACAAAAGATGCGGCATTAGTATAAATAGTTACATTTCACATTCAGAATCTCAAAGACACGATTCACCGACATCTACCTTGAGAGGTAAATCGTCTTGGTTCCGCTCAGGTTTTGCTGCTTACAAATACTAGGCAGCAAAACGATGGACAGTTACGAGCGGTTATACTAATTTAATGTGAAGTTGCACATATCTCGATCCCCCTCGCATCTCCCTGATAGTAGGGGGACGAAAGATCGGACTCTTGTCCCCCCCCGGACGCGGGGGGCGCCAGGGTGATCGGATTCTACGGGGCCTCATAAAAAATTGGTATTAGGGATTGAAACGGGTTACTCCAAATTGCATCTCGACGCAAATCGAGCGCTGCCGCAATCAAACTAAAACTCTATTAGGGATTGAAACATAGCCTTAATCAGGTTGAGAGTGGAGATTTTCACTAATCGGTAGGTGGTTAGATGAATGCTAACCAATTAGCTATTGATCCGCCCTTAAACCTCTCCACTCAAAATCTGTTGAACCGTCAAACTTAGCTGTGGAAACATCGGAGATACGATCGCCCCTCCATCCCGAAATACCCCAACCTCAACATATTGCCCCTCCTCAAGCCGCAAAACCGTCACCAATTCTTCTATTGGATCGATAACCCAATACTCTACAATGCCCCGCGCTGCGTACTGAGCTCGTTTGCGATCGTAATCCCGATCCCTGCCCACTCTACCCGGACTGACTACCTCCACAACAAACCGAGGAGGCAGCATATCGAAAGTGATAGTTAGCCTGATTGCTGTCAGCGGAATATGTTCAGGTTCCAGAATTATCAAATCGGGGTAGCGATTGGCGGCATCTTCCGATCGCAAAACGGCAACTTGAACCTCGCAATTATGCGTTTTAATCAGTCTAAGTGGCACTAGCCCGCTGCTAGCCAGATAGAAAAATAGATAGTTAGCAATGAAATTATTAGGTTCAGATTCTGGTGGCAAAGCTATTAACTCCCCATCAATTAACTCATAGCGTTGACCCGTATCATTTGAGTAATTAAGGTACTCGTCAAAAGTTAATTTTTTAGATTGAGCTTGTACCATAATATTAGATTCCTTGATTTATTCGTTCCTTTCGGCTGGGAGTTTGTTTATGTAGAAACGGTTTCAACAGCCGCAGGATATCAATCAAATCTGCTGTGCTAGTTTAGCAGGTGTCCCAGCCTCCATCGACAATCAACCGACAAGTGACATATTAAAAACTATCACAGTTCAAATCCTCTGGAATATTAAAAATGATTTCAGATAAATTTCGGCGCGAGTTGCGAGATCAAGCCAAACTCTGGCAAGCAGAAGGACTCATCGACACTTTATTCTACCAACAACTTTCCGAACGCTACCAATTCAACACACTCGAAACCGCCTCCCGCAACCGTTTCCTCAGCATTCTGATGAGTCTCGGCGGCATTCTCCTCGGTATAGGAGTCATCACCTTTGTAGCCGCAAACTGGCAAGTTTGGTCGCGCGAAGTGAGAGTCGCACTGCTGCTAAGTCTTTTCGTCGCAGTCAATGCAGCGGGTTTCTATCTGTGGCGAATTCCCCCATCCCGAAGCCAAAGCTCAAATCCAAATATTTTGCCCGCAACAAAAGGGCGAAACAAATTCCTAGGTGAAGGATTGTTGCTGTTAGGAGCTCTGATTTTAGGAGCAAATATGGCATTGATGGCGCAAATGTTCCATATTGGCGGTTCTTCCTACGGACTTTTCGTTGCTTGGGGAATCGGTGTGCTCGGAATGGCTTACAGTTTGCGGTTGACTTCCTTGGGCGTTTTGTCCGCACTTTTAATCGGTTTGGGCTATTGGCTTGCTGTCTTAGATTGGTCTTCCAAAGTCGAGTTTTCTTGGCTGGAAGTTTTGGTGCGACAAATGCCGATAGCCGCCAGTATAATGTTTGTGCCGCTGGCTTATTGGTGTCGATCGCGTGCTATTTTTGCCCTAGGTGCGATCGCGATAATTTTTTCGCTACAAGTTTCTATTGTCCAAGGGTTAAATCCAAGCTGGGCTGCTGCAATTTTTTGTGCTTTGCCGCCCGCTTTGCTGTGGGGATACGACGATGCAATCTGGCCGAAGGTACGCAGCAAGCTGTTTCAACCTACCGCCCGCAGTTTAGCACTGCTGTTTCTCGCCGGTGTGTTTTATGTTCTTTCTTTCCACTGGTTTTGGCAAGATTCGCCGAATCCTGAGCAAATTCAGCCAGATGGGGTTTTGCTGGCAAATGTGGCTGTTTTGGGCGGTTTCACGGTGTTTGAGTGGCTGCGCTTGGGACGTTTGGAACTCCGCCGTCCCAAACAAAAACGAGTGGATTTGACCACAAGTGCGATCGGCATTTTTATCCTCGCCAGCGCCTTAATACCGTTTTTTCACCTCAGTTTTACTCCCATTCCGCAATTAGCGACTTTCCTGTTTAATGTTTTATCTTTTCTGCTCGCTGTCGGCTTAATCCGAGAAGGTTTAGCATTAGGAAACCGCAAGAATTTTTGGGGAGGCATGGTATTAATCACCCTGCAAATCATCAGCCGAGTATTTGAATATAACACAGAATTGTTGCTCAAATCTTTTGTATTTGTTTTATGCGGAATCGGTGTTATTGCTGCGGGTTTGTGGTTCGAGCGCCACTTCGCAAAAATCCCCGATGAATAGAAATTATTCATCTCTCTCTTCTGGAGACTCAGCGCCCTCTGCGTTCTCTGCGGTTTAATCATTCCGAAACAACCCTAAACAATATAACCCATACCTAATATGAACAGAAACAACATTGACTTATTAGTTGAAAATCCAGATACAACAAATGTGTTTCAGCTTCCCCCAGAAGCAAAACGCCTTCCCGCCTGGCGGCTGTGGGTTCCTTTGCTGCTGCAAATCGGACTAATTGCCGCCGTACCCGCTCCCGCAGTTTACACTTTTATGACTGGCAAAACAGTTGTCCTGCAAACAGCACCAGTAGACCCTTACGACTTTTTGCGCGGATATTACCAAGTTTTGAGATATGATATTTCCGATCGCACAAATCTCCAAAAACTCCCCGGCTGGAAAGATTTACCTGCCGAAAACACACCTTGTCCGCCCGGGGCTGCTTGTCCACAAAATACACACAATGTCAAGGCACAAACCAGTTTTTATGTAATCTTAGAAGCGCCAAAAGCTGCGACTAATCCCGGTCGCCCCCAAGCTTGGAAACCCGTCCGCGTCAGTCTAGAAAATCCTGGCAATTTGCCCGCCAACCAAATCGCAATTAAGGGCAAATATAACAGTTGGCGGATGGAATACGGCTTAGAAACTTATTATATGCCAGAGGATGAAAGGGAAAAAGTCAATCAGGAGATTAGCGAAGCTCAAAGGAAGCAGAGACAATCTTTTTTGGTAGAAGTAAAGGTTGACAAAACAGGCCATGCTGTGCCTGTGAGTTTGTGGGTGCGCGATCGCAATTATCGATTTTAGCTGATATTTTGCACCATTGTCAGCAACAGGCAAGATGCCTGTTCCACAAAATATAAATTTTCTTGTGGAACAGGCATCTTGCCGGTTCCTAAACAAGTAATTGAGAATGGTGCAACATATGAGTTTTAGCCAATCAGGCCAAAAGGTCGTGAAGCGTAGCTATCCCGTAGGGAATCGGCTTTTTGGTCTAGCTTTGAGTATTTTAGCTTAGGGAGGGGGCTGCTGTTGGGCGATTCCCTACCGCAACGGGCTCGCACGCGCGGGATAGCTTCCCTCGCGCGAAAATTTCAATTGCCGACAACCCAGGAGAATCTATTAAGATATATAAGACTTGTGCAAATCTTGCCAGTTCAAGGGCGCAAGTCATGACTCTACTGGAGCTTCTCATGTTAGCCGAGCTAATCTCAGCCAGACGCATACTCAAGACCAAACTCCTCGACTTCTTAGGACTTCCCGACAATTGCCAAGACCAAACCGATCATCTCGTCAATCGAATTGTATCCCTCCTAGAAGCAAATCCAGCCGAACAAGAAAGATTTTGGGAGACCTTCAAAAGTGAATTAGCAGTCGATCCCGTAGAATTAGAAACAATACTCAAGTGTTCGCCAGCAGAACGCCAGCAGTGGATCGAACAAGACAAACTCCCTGTTCTAGAATACCGCTCTTTCCGCAAATCAGGAATCCATTTAGAATATCCCGTTCACGACAGAAGATTCATCTTAAGTCTCACGCAAACCGATATTAATAATTGGCGCAAAGAACCCAAAGGGCTGATTAAAAATAATCGCCAAATACCCACCCCAATTAATACAGAAAAGCCCGAAGAAAACGAACAATCACGAGTAGCTTTTAGTTCCGAGTGGGAAAAAATCATTGCCGACTGGAAAGAACAAGGTTCTGCGGAAATTTCAGCAACTTTCCAGCTAGCTTACTGGACTGTTTGGGCGTCGCGCTGGGCCAAAGAAAATCAGCTCAACAGCTTTAAAGCAATTAATAAATATAAGGAAATCTACGAAACTCACCAGCAGGAATGGTACCAGCGAAAAAATCAAGCAGTCAAGTTACTGATTGAAATGCCTTACGCCATGCTTTACTTCTACCGTCCGGCGGATGCTGACAAATTATATCTCGAACTGTGCGACGACCACCAGGAAATGATGAAAGATGACTACTATTGGGATAAGTGGGATTTTTTCTATCAGAACCGCAAGCTGGTAAATAGATGCCGCGAATGCGTGTACTCCGAAACCAAAGATTATTACTCGCTGTACTACCTGGAAATCAAGAGCGACAAGTTTCCCGATTTTAGTTTTTCTTTCCACACGCCGTACACAATCGGCAGAAAATTTTTGCCGCATCCAGAAACGCTGCCTTATGTAGACCACGTAGAACAGGACGGCATTTTTCGCTTTGGCCGCCCGCTGCTGGAACAAGAGAAAGTTATTCACACAGAAAAGGATGTATTGCTCAAGTTTGAGGCGGCTTTGGCAGAAGCAAAAAAGTTTTTTTAGTCATTAGTCATTAGGTGGCTGTAGGGGCGGGTTTCACCAACCATAATTGCCAATGATTGAAGATATATAAAACCCGCCCCTACCCAACCGTAAATCGAAATGTACATTTTTCCGATTCGATCGAAGTCAGAGTTCATGTAGACGATCCGTTGGGTGGGGGCGAGTTTATAAGATTGTTGGTTTTAGGCAGTTATTGTTGGTGAAACTCGCCCCTACAAAATTTGGTCGATCGCAATTGACTAAATCCGCATCCGATGACCTGCAAACGGATTCATCCGTGGGGTCGCCTCTAAAATCTAAAGCTCGCTGATCCAAACGAGCATCGCCACCTACGCTCAAAGCAGCCAGACGCGCGATCGCATCTTACAGCCACTGATACTGATAACTTAAATCTCTCAAAATTTTTGCCAAAGTCAAAATTATGTATACCTTGCTATCGACTTAAGATATTATTAAGTAATATGATAAAGATAAGTAACAGAACTGAGACGATGGGAGAGCTGTAACCGCTATGGGTCGTGTGGGAGTATTGCTATTAAACTTGGGCGGGCCAGATCAAATCGAGGATGTCCGTCCTTTCCTGTTCAACTTGTTTGCTGACCCGGAAATCATTCGCATTCCGTTTCCGTGGATGCAAAAACCGCTCGCCTGGTTGATTTCGACCCTGCGCTTTCAAAAATCCCAGGAAAACTACCGCCAAATCGGGGGCGGCTCTCCTTTGCGGCGGATTACCGAGGAACAAGCGGCTTCGCTGCAAGAACTCTTGCAAGAAAAGGGACAGGATGCTCGAGTATACGTGGGGATGCGCTACTGGCATCCTTTTACTGAAGAGGCGATCGCCAAAATTAAGCGCGATCGCATTGAACATTTGACAATCTTGCCGCTGTATCCTCAATTTTCCATCAGCACCAGCGGTTCTAGCTTCCGGCAGCTAGAAGAAATGTGGGGCAAAGATCCAGCCCTCAAGGATATCGAATATACCGCGATTCCTTCTTGGTATAAGCGGCCAGGCTACATTCAGGCAATGTCGGAACTGATAGCCCAAGAACTAGACCACAATCCGAATCCCGATCGAGTTCACATCTTTTTCAGCGCCCACGGCGTCCCCCTCAGCTATGTAGAAGAGGCTGGAGACCCCTATCAGCGCGAGATTGAAGATTGCACTCGTCTGATTATGGAACATTTGGATCGATCGAACGAACACACTCTAGCTTATCAAAGTAGGGTTGGCCCGGTGGAATGGCTCAAGCCTTACACCGAAGATGCCATTACCGAATTGGCAGAAAATGGAGTGCAAGATTTGTTGGTAGTTCCGATTAGTTTTGTTTCCGAACACATCGAGACTCTGCAAGAAATTGATATGGAGTATCGAGAATTAGCAGAAGAATCGGGGATTGAAAATTTCTACCGAGTGCCTGCCCTCAATACTCATCCGGTGTTTATTGAAGCCTTGGCCGATTTAGTCATCGAGTCGATCGAATCTCCCAGCGTTAAATTCTCGGATGTTATACGCCCTTCCAAGACAGTGAAAATGTACCCTCAAGAGCAGTGGGAGTGGGGTTTGACCACGGGGGCGGAAGTCTGGAACGGTCGTGTGGCGATGATTGGTTTTGTGGCACTATTGCTGGAGTTAATTACGGGTCAGGGCCCGCTACATTCGATCGGATTGCTTTAAATTGACAGTTGACTGTTGACAGTTGACTGTTGACAGTTGACTGTTGACTGTAGTTACAAATGACTAATGATATCAAATCCGTTGGTATCGGAATTATTCATCTCTCTCTTCTGGAGACTCAGCGCCCTCTGCGGTTTCTGCGGTAAATCATTCCGAAACAACCCTAAACGATATGACTAATCACCAATAACTAATCAATAATTAATCAGGATCGCGCTTGCGGCGGCGGGGATTTCCCCTATCGCCCGGTATTCCCTGACTTTTGTACCAGCGATACCACTCTTTAGAACTGCGAATTGCCAGCCACAGCAGGATCATAGCAACTAACCCTCCCTGCCGTGGTGCGTCAAAGGCAAACAAAACCAAGGAAATGCACAGAACATCTTGGAGGAAAATCACCCAAATCGGCAAACCCCGCAGCCGATAAAACCATCCAGCTTGTACCAGTTGCAGCACTAAAGCCAACAAACCTCCGACAATACCAATTATCCACAGCATCCAAGGGTGAGCAATAATTTCCTCGATCAAACTTACCTGAGCGATCGCAATTCCCATAATTGCTCCTACAATGGGGCTGAAAATAATTTGCACAATTTGCAGTACCCGCTGTCCTACAAAGGTTTTAGAAGCAAATAACTCTAACAGCGACCAACTCACCAAGATGGTGATAGCCACTTGGGGGGGAACCCCCGATAATAGAGGTATTTCCGACCAAAGTTTGTCAATCCGCAACAAACCAATTAACAGCAGGGGCATGGCAATTCTCATACCCCCTGCCGCAGACGCAGAGAGTGCGGCTAGGAGTCCAACCATAATAATAATTCAGTTTCTAACGTCAGCTAAAGCCTCGATCTATTTCAAAATTTAATTCCCCTGATGGCTGGCACTGATTTGAGCGATCGAACTCAAAGTGCGCCTTTAGCTTCAATATCACCCTCTATTGTAAGTGTATCTGCTTAATCGCTGCTTGGGACTGCTCGAAAAGTCGATCGACACAAGGCAGTGTGTGGACAGTTGACAGTTGACAGTTGACAGAATTCAACCTGGATTGTGATTAAATTAGCTTAAGCACCCGAAGCCTTCTTCTCTCTGATAACAGTCAATAGTCAACAGTCAACAGTCAACTAACAACTAACTTCTTATGTCTGATTCATTATTTGCCGATGCCAGTCGCCGATTAGAACGAGCCTTAAAATATGTGTCGCTTTCCGAGGATACGATCGAACGGCTGAAATATCCCAAATCCAGTTTAATTGTATCGATTCCCGTGCGGATGGACGACGGTTCCCTGCGAATTTTTCAAGGTTATCGGGTGCGCTACGACAATACCAGAGGCCCGTCTAAAGGAGGAGTCCGCTATCATCCGGGAGTATCCCTTGATGAAGTGCAATCCTTAGCATTTTGGATGACTTTTAAATGTGCAGTTTTGAACTTGCCATTCGGAGGAGCTAAGGGCGGAATTACTCTCAATCCCAAGGAATTGTCCAAACTGGAATTGGAACGGTTGAGCCGGGGCTATGTTGATGCGATCGCAGATTTCATCGGCCCGGATGTCGATATTCCCGCGCCGGATGTGTACACCAATCCCATGATTATGGGTTGGATGATGGATCAGTACAATATTATTAAGCGACAGCTTTCTCCAGCGGTAGTGACTGGTAAACCAGTGACAATTGGTGGCAGTTTGGGCAGAGATACCGCAACCGCAATGGGTGCTTTTTTTGTAGTACAAACTCTTCTACCCAAATTTGAGCTAAATCCTCAAGATACAACTGTAGCAGTACAAGGTTTTGGTAATGCCGGTGCCGAAATAGCAGAACTGCTCTGGAAAGCAGGTTACAAAGTTGTTGCAGTCAGCGATTCCCAAGGGGGAATTTATGCTAAACAAGGGTTGGATATCCCCAGTATTAGAAGCTTTAAAGACTCTAACAAAGGTATCAAAGCTGTTTACTGCGAAGGTTCTGTTTGCAATATTATCGAACACGAAATCTTGACAAATGAGCAAATTTTAGCATTAGATGTAGACGTGCTGGTTCCAGCAGCTTTGGAGAATCAAATAACAGAAGCCAATGTTAATGATGTTAAGGCTAAGTTTATTTTTGAAGTAGCTAACGGGCCGATTGATTCTGCTGCTGATGTGGTTTTAGAAGCCAGGGGAATTCAGGTAATCCCTGATATTTTAGTCAATGCCGGAGGCGTAACGGTTAGTTATTTTGAGTGGGTGCAAAACCGCAGCGGACTTTATTGGACGCTGGAGGAAGTCAACCAGCGGTTGAATCATAAAATGGTCGAAGAAACTGAGGCAATTTGGAAAAAATCTCAGGAATTGTCAGTTTCCATGAGAACTGCTGCTTATGTCTACGGGTTAAATCGACTCGGAGAAGCGATGAATGCGAAGGGAACGCGGGATTATTACATAAACGGTTGAGAAAAGTGCGGTAAGATTGTGCGATCGCACAATCTTACCGCAGTTATTCGAGAAGAGTGCAGTCTACGAACTGACTTGGCAAAACTTAGCTCGGAATTGGGGAATTTTAGGTCTGCACGCCACAGTTTATTTAACCGCAACCTTAGTACCGCAAAAGAGAAAAGAGATTTTCAAATAAATGTAGGGTGTCCCTCGGCGCACCTTACCGAGATTGTTTCAACCAGGAACTTTTGCTAGTTTATCCGGCGACAAAGGAGGCATCGCCAGCAATTCCTCAACAGAGAAAGGTTGGGGTTGAGGAATTGCTGCTTCAGAGTCCATGAGTTCTTTTATTTTGTCAAAAATCAAAACTGCTTCTGGTTCCCCGTCAGTTAGCTTATCGTAAAAATAAGGTATCGAAAACCAATGCTCAAAAGCAATCTCTAACAAACCGTTAGTTGCTAATTGCACTTGCCAGTACCGAGAATATCTGCCATCAATTATCTCAAATAACGGCGCTGGATTCTCTAGAGGATAATAAGTATAGCGCTCATCGCAAATATAGTACCCTAAATTTCCTTTCCATTCAGAGATAGCATAGACAGTATACTCTTTACCGACTGTCAATTTAAATTCAGTTTCTTTGGTAATGTCTAGCGGTGGATTGAGGTAATTTTCCGGCAGGTCAGCTCCTTTGTTGGCAATGCAGCGAATTTTCATATATTAACCTCACTGGTTTTTAGGTGCTATTTTAGGGTATGTACGTTTAATTTTGTACTCCACATTTTGCAGTGTGGAGGCATTTCTATACCAATGAATTTCAACGACATATCCCTCGATAATAGCGGTTTGGTTACTAGCCATTTTATACCAATCTTCAGGCTGACCGCCATAGTTGGCAACCAATCTGGGAGCATCTCCTAGCGGTCTCCTGGAGCCACCTTGAATCATGATGGCAGGTTGAGCCTTAGCGTCTTGCAGCAGTATTTGTTCTTGTAAATTGGTGGGAATATCATCTGGAAGCGCGCCTCTGATCATGCTGCTATTAGTTACAAACTCTAAAAACCAGGCTAATTTAATTATACAATACTGGTATTTCACGCAGCAGTTTCTTCAACCGCAAGTTAATCTACCAGTTCATCTAAGGAAAGTTTCAAGAGGTCGCACAATGCTTTCGTCTGTTCGAGATACAGCTTTGGAATATGTCTGCCCGCTTCCCAATTTTTCACAGTGGTTACAGTCACGCCCAATTCATCAGCAACTTGCTGCTGCCTCAAAGACAGCGATTGGCGTCGCTGTTTGAGTTTTCCCCCCACACTACTCATTCGCTGTACCGATTTCAGAATTCCTATGGTTAACTTTATTTAACCAAAATTTATCCTCTGACGAGGACTTACGCAACTGTCATATTTCTCTTAACTTTTAAGGTGCGTCAGTTTTTAGGTTGTTACGAAAAATTATGGTTTTACTCACTGAAGCACCCTACTTAATTAGGCCAGTTACGTTTAGGAATGTCCAGAACAGCCTCAATCAAGGCTTTATAATTTTTGTGCAACTCAAAAAAAAAAATCCCCAAAGCCTGGGGATTTCTCATACTTAAGCCAAGATCGCTAAATCTATTTAGTCTCCGGCATCAAACACTTATCGGAATCGCAGCCCGCCGGCCCCGAATCCATCATTTCACCCAAGTCATAGCGACTTAGTGCCGCATGAAAAACATCTATTTGGCGGCGCGCTAAACTTTCTTCCACCATCTTGGTGTAAATTTCCTTGCTCACCGGTTCAAAGGGTAGACGCGGGAAAGTTTCAAGAGCATCAAACCGAGCCAAAAGCGCTGCGGAAATGTAGCCTTCATCATCGCGAATCGCTTCATAAATCCGCGTACCCAAACTTTCCACTTCATTTTCTCGCAGTTCAATCGTGGCCGAAGTGTTATGTCTGACATAGAACTTTTGCACCTGCATATAAAAGTCCATTTGTGCGGCAGCCGAGAACTTGTTAATGTCAATTTCATCAGCACCGGGCAAGTCAGCCCAACTTACCGCAACAGGTATTTCTACCAGCCATTCTGTACAGCGTTCATCGAAGGGATTGTTCAGCAAATTGCCGTTTTCATCCTTGTCAGATTGAGACGGAATCACGTTGTATCCGTAGTCGATGCAGGCGAGGGCTACGGGGTCGTTTTTGCCGAAAGTGATTCGGCGAATGAAACGCTGGGCTTTCGGCGGATGCCAGCCGGGAGAAGCACCTGTCAGCAGAGATTTAGTACCCGATGGTTGAACAGTTGTGCAGCGATTTGGGCGTTTTAAGGAATGGCGATCGCAATAATCCCATACTACCCGATCGACAATCTCGCGCCAACCACTCAAATACTCTTCTTCCCGCTGTTTAAAAGCGATTCCTTGCGGAGTTTGCGGGCGGCCTTCCACCCACCAGCGCAGCCACTCAACGCCAAAAGCATGAACAAAGAAATCGAACAATCCCGTGAAAGATACGCCGACAATCGGGTCTAGTTCGCGGCTGTATTGATAGCGGGGCTCAAGAAATTTGTGATTGAGAAGTACCGCGACAGATAGAGCCGCAGCCTTGAAAGCTTCCTCCTGTTCTTTGAAATTGTAAGGGTCAATTTGATTGAGGTGAACCTCCGCCAAATTACAATGGAAATTAGAGCCGATGATTTCCAGTTTTGTTACCCTAAAGGCTTTTTATCCTCTAGTTCTACAGATTCCGTTTTCCCTGTAGCTCGGCGTACTTTTTCATTTACTGTAGTTGTAAATGCCCCGCACTCTTGCCAGGATTATATTCTTCAAAAAAGAAGGTTCACCCGGTACGCTCTACGGTGGTAAAGGATTTTTAATTCCCTTACTTACCTCGGAGTTAACATCTCAGTCTTCTCCGATTTTGCGAGGTTTTTTACGTGAGGCAAAATTACTTACCACACGGGTTTAAGCCCACACGGACTAACCGATGCTCTAACTCGCCAGCAGTCATATTAGGATGGCGTTCCTGCAACCACTCTTTAGCTTTTCCTTCGTCGTAAGCTTTCAAAAACTCACTTCTAAGACTCGGTGTTGAAAGTAAATCAACGTTAGATCGAGCTACAGCTTCCCCAGCCCATTGAATCGCACCTTCGCCGCTGTAATACTGTTTACGGACAGCATCAATACATTCTTCTAGTGTAGGTTTGGTATGGAAAACTCGCGTATGGTTTGCCATACGAAGGGCATCGCGTTCTGGATCTATTCTCCAGTTTCCACTTTCATCTTGTTGCCACAAATTGTTTTTAGCATTTGCGCCTAGTTCATCACCCGATTCAAACTGACGCATTCCGGCGCTGTTGTGCACTAGCAAGCCATCAGCAATAAACTCATGATCGCCTTCGACTTCAATATCGAAAGTTTCAGCTTCACCAGCCGGTGCTACAAACAGAACTTCTATGGGCAACCAGTGAGGATTTACCGCATCCTCTGCCATTAAAGCATCCCAATTTGCATCTCTATGTCCTCGTCCCGTTGGATGAGCAATTAACCGAGAGGCATGAGATTTTACAAAAGGTTTCCAACCTGCGGCAGAGGCTTGTTGAATTAACTGATAAGGTAAGGATAATCCATTCTTTTTACCTTGACGGATAGTAAAGCCATCACGTACTGCAAATTGATTCACCAAACCCACAGTTACAGCTTGAGATTGCAAGCCTTGAATATGAATCCAGTGGCAACCGTCATAGATTTTATCTCTGCCTTTCAAAGTTTTTGGCTCGCGCTCATGCAAGGTAGTAGCAATTCCCAAGGAGAGGGCTAGCTTTTGCACTTCTCGTAAAAATTCTAACTTGTTAGAGTTGACCAAAACATTTCGGGAAGGAGTACCATCTGCATCACTCAATCCTGCTAGAAAAGCAGCTCGGATTTCCCGATTTCCTTGCCAGACAAACTCTGGAATTATCGGAGATTGCCAAGGTTTCTTGTACTGTCCGAGAGTTTCCGCAAATTCTTTGCGATAAACATTGATATTGGCGTGACTGCCTTGAATATTCAAGGTTGGAGAGTACCCAAGATTGCTGAGAATTCTGAGAATCTTCTCTCCTAAGATTCCCTGCAAACGCTGGGTTGAAATGGCAAAGCTAACAACTCCACCACCACCATTTCGTCTTTTAGTGGATTCTAAATCGGCGTGACCGTCGCCAATAAAAAAACCGATAAGCCATGCCCAATCTGTTGTAGAGTTAGGCAGTCCTTTCGAGTGAGGGACGGATATTAGCCGATCGCCCTTTTGCAATTCGCCTGCATATTTCCAAGTATAAGATCGCAGTCCGTCATAGACAGCAACGCGATGATTTGCAGTACACCGAATTGAAGTTGCTGGGGTGCGAATTTCTACAACATCCTGATTGCCTTGGATAAATTTATTGAGTACAGGACGATATTCACCAGATGAAGTTAACACCAACTCCCCAATCTGAATATCTTGGATTGGCTTCATGCCTGAAATGGCTGAAACTCTTGCTCCGTAAGCAATACATCGACGAATGTTGCCGGCGACGATCGTGACCGCTGCTTCATCAATCAAGACGCAGCATTCAACTGAATTTAACTGCCGCCCTAAAGCTTTATTCAAAATTGCGGCGCAGCGCTGATAAAGGTCGGGCAATTTCACCGGATTTGCTACTCCGCCAAAACCTTTTAAAGGTTCTCCCACCGGGCGAACGTCGCTCAAATCGATGAAAACTTGAACTTCTCCTGCAAATCTTTCATCTGTGGATAATTCCAGCAAAGTTTGATAGGAGTTTACCCAACCTTGGCGAGAATCTCCGACATAAATAGTTGCGGTTTTTTCTGCTATTTTTACTTCTGTTTCTTGACGGCGCGACTGGGCGGGTGTAGAGCCGATTTCGCCTTGCATGGTTAGGGTTAAGCGGTTGCGGATCGGCGGCAGTTGGTTGATATATTGTGGTTCCAAGACTGCCCCGGTGCCGCAGCCCATCATTGCCAAATCCATCAACAAACCAAAGGAACGCCAGTCGAGAATATTTGTTGAGGAGCAATTATATGCGCCGGAAAAATTCTCTGGTTGCTCGATCCATTTGCTGCCACCTACCCACAGCCAGCGGCCTGAAGCGAGGGTTTTGAGCTGGTTTTGCATCCGGTGCAACAGTTGTGTTTCTTCGGGGGTGAGGTTTCCCAGCTTTTGGAGCCCCTGGACTGTTCGATCGCACACTTCCTCCCAAGTCTCCCTTCCCGTCTCGGTACGGCGGCTGTAAGTCCTAAAAAATACTGGATTGGCTGCGGGTGCTGTTTCGGGGAAATCGGACAGGTTGCGTTTCTCGCTGGCACTTGATCGCTCTAATTCTCGAACCATAGGTTGTGTACTGACGTGTCGGAATAAATCAACAGACTACGAATATACAACAGGATTCAGATTTAGGGTAAAAGGTTAATATATTTGACAATTTGCACTAGATATGGGGCACAGAACTGTACAAGCTCGATCGGGCGAGATCCTAAAAACATGACGAAAAAACCCGATTTCTTCCTGAAACCGGGTGAAGCGCAAATCTTGTCAAGTGTCAATCCTTTGTCAATAAAAACTCAATATTGGGTAACAGCGGGTCTTGAACAACCCCCACACCGTTAAAGCCCCAACGTTCGAGTAGCTTTTTTACCTGAGAACCGGAAATCGATTCTACTCCGAATCGATCAGCAACATCAGCAGCGTGGGCGTTGAGATAGCTCAAAGCGTCATAGTCTTCGCGAAACATCAGCAGGTAACTCACTGCCGAATCTGGATTGGGACAAGCGCTAATATATTTGCCGTCAGCACGAGAACGCAGCAAGTAAAAAACTTGAGATAACATCTTATGTTTTAGCTGTTCAGATTGGCGATGAATAGTAGGGATTTACGCAAAGGTGCAATTTTTGCACTATTTGTAGGGGGTAAAGTGCTTATGGCCAGCCCTACAGATAGAGTTTGTGCGTAACTCCTAAATTTATTATAGTTTAAAATAGAGAAAATATCAACAACTTCAGGAATAATAAAAAGTGAAAATTATTTCAAGATTAAAAGTATCAAGCGGGAAGATTTTCAATAGCATAGCGTTTTTCTCTTTCGCTACTACCTTATGCTGCTTTTTGTCGCCAAGCTATCAAATTCTTGACCCTATAGATATAATTAACATTATCCTAGCTCCTGTCAAATTAATTTTGTACCTTCCTTTAATTCTATTATTTTCATTCTCTAATTGGAGTTGGGATAGTTTAGCTTGGTTGCTGTGGCTGTCAATCTTGCTAATTTGGGCGTACAGTCTCATCAATGCACGTCTATGGCTGAAACAGTTTCGTTGGTGGATTACTCCATTGCTAGCATGGATTCTTTCACTAATTTGGGCAACACATCTTTTATTATGGTTCAATTTTACGCTTTATAAGCCGGCATTAGAAAAAATAGCCGATAGCGTAAAAGTTGCAACCTCTCAAAACAAAGTATTGGAGTTTAATCCGAGTCAAAAAATAGGAATTTTTGAGATTCTTGGTGTCTATAGAGTGTACGACCAATCTGAACCTGCCCCAGATAATCTGGCAATCTTGCCGACAACAACCAATGTCACGTCAATTGAGATAGAGGGTAAGTGGGCGCATCAGGGATTCGTTCGGGATTTATCTCGCAAAGCCGGTGGTTTCCAGGCGATAAATTTTAGCTTTGCGCCCGGTAGCAACAACGGCGATCAAAATATTTTTTATCTCGGCGATGGTTGGTATGCTTTCCAAAACTTGTTTGACTAACAGGACTTATGCCTCAACCCTATTTTTAAGGTGCGTATTGCGTACCTTACTATAGCAATCCTAAATCATTTGCATAATTATTGTAGGGGCAATTCCCCCGTGGTTGCCCGATAGATAGGGGGTAGGCACGGGGGCACTACCCCTACAAATTTATCTGAATCATTTAGGATTGCTATACTATCCCAGATTTGCCAGTAATAACATCTAAATCAAAGTTAGTGCTAAACCTTTAATCCCTCGCCCGTCACCAATTTGACCGACTATAGAAGCTTGACCTGTCGTCAAATTGATATTGTATAGGCTGGAAACTCCGCCAACCTCGATCGCAGCCAAAGCCGTCTCGTTACCGCCAACACTCCTGACATCAAAGCCGAGAACGTTACCAGCATCAATTCCCAAAGATCCGATCGTATTCAACACTCCATTATTCGGCGGATCTTGCCGCACCAAAACATCTAAATTGGTGTCAATTGCAAACAGCGTTGTCGAAGTTGCCCCTGCAAAGTTATTAACATACGCAGCAGCAGCAGCAGCGCCGGGATTGCCAAAATTGCGATCGCCTGCAGCATAAGCCAAATTCCCGTCGAGTTGAATTCCCCCTGTCAGCGTGTCAAAATCGACAATTGCCCCGGTATCTGGGTTGAGGCGGGCGTTTTGACCGGCTTGATTGACAAACCGAATTCGATCCACTGTCGGATTGAAATCAAAACCCGCAGCCCCCGGAGTTAGGGGAACAGCAAATTGCCCGCTACCGACTTGACTTGCAGCCCCAGTCACCGGATTAATCGCGTACAAGCGATTGCTAGAACCCACACCGTAAAGCAAACCGTTAGCGGGGCGAAAATCAATTCCCAGCAAACTTTCTCCCGGCTGCAACCCTGTAACTGCCACGTCGCTGAGAATCGCCCGCGGTCCCGCCTCGTTAAAACCGACAATTGTTTCAGCGCCATTTCTGACAGTTAAAGCGTAAGCTGTAGGCAGAGGCAAAGCCAAACCGTTAATCTGTCTCCCGTCGGCAATTTGACCGACAAAGGAAGCTTGACCGCTACTTAAATTGATATTGTACAAGCCCGAAATGCCACCAACTTCCAGCGCTGCCACCGCGACATCGCGGCCACCAATACTCCTGACATCAAAGCCGAGAACGCTAGTAGCATCAACTCCCAAAGATCCGATCGTATTCAACACTCCATTATTGGGCGGATCTTGTCGCACCAAAATATCCAAATCGCTGTCAATTACAAACAGCGTTGTGGAAGTTCCCCCTGCAAAGTTATTCACATACGCAGCCCCAGCAGCCGCTGGATTTGACCCAAAATTGCGATCGCCCTCCCGGTAAGCCAAATTCCCGTCGAGTTGAATTCCCCCCGCCAGCGTGTCAAAATCCACAAGTGCCCCGGTATCCGGGTTGAGGCGGGCGTTTTGATCGGCTTGATTGACAAACCGAATTCGATCGACTGTCGGATTGAAATCAAAACCCGCAGCCCCCGGAGTTAGAGGAACAGCAAACTGCCCGTTACCGACTGGACTTGCTTCCCCAGTCATCGGATTGACAGTATACAAGCGATTGCTAGAACCCACACCGTAAAGCAAACCGTTAGCCGGCCGATAATCAATCCCCAGCAAACTTTCTCCCGCTTGCAATCCAGTCACGGGGAAATCTGAGATGACACTTCCCGGATTGGAAAGACTAAAACCGACAATCCGATTAGCAGGAGTTAAAGCATAAGCCGTTGTCCGCGCTGAAGGCGGGGGGTTGGGAACAACGCTGCCAATATTATTAGTGAAACTTGCCTGGTTAATCGAACTTTGTCTCACCCCTCTGAGAGTAGCGAGAAATTCTCCAGTCACTCGGTCTTGAATAACAGTATCGTTTCCAGCTTCCTGAATATTCAAGTCGCTAAAACTAAGACCTCCAGCCAAACCGATTAAATCTGTACCCGCTGCAAAATCGGCGATCGCGTCAGCATTTGCGAAATTAGCACCGCCGCTGGTACGACCAGGATCTGCCTCAGCATAGCGCCTCAAAACAAATACGTCTGCCCCGTCTCCGCCTATCAGGATATCAGTATCTCGATCGCCCGACAAAACATCATTGCCGGAGTTTCCCGATATGGAGTCGCTGCCTTTTCCACCCACTAAAAAATCGTTACCTTCTCCGCCGTTAATAGTGTCGTTCTCTAAATCTCCAAAAAGCGAATCTTGACCCGAATTGCCATCAATTAAATCGCTTTGCTTACCTCCAAAAATGCTGTCATTACCAGAGTTTCCGGCAATGGTGTCATTGCCCATCAAACCAAATATTAGGTCATCTTCTGAAGATCCTGCTAGCAAGTTTGCTTGTGCGGTGTCTCTAATTTCTGCCATGCTCTAATCACCCTCTAAATTTGATACTTACGTGGCCTAACGGCGGCGGTATTCTCAGTCAAAATATCACAAATTCGCACTTTTAGGATAGTTTTTATTATTTTCTGCTGTAGGGGTGGGTTGCCATAAAAGTATTACACGCAGCTAAAATGATATATAAACCCGCCCCCGGATTCAAATAAACTCACTCCTAAATACAGATTACTTAGCCATATTTTATAATTGGGTGTGTAGCCAAGCGCCATCGCAGCTCAACTGCAAACAGGCAAGCTGAAATTTTGAGCGGTGCGAACCTATGAAATTTTGTACTGCGTTCATTAGTAATATACGCTGACTCTATAATTTTGGATCTGTACAGTCAAAAATTATTTTTCAACTTTAATCTTAAAGCCTCCCAAGGTGGGCTTTGTGTGTGTAGCGGCGACCACCATCGCTCAATATAAAGTGGATTATAAATGCGAAATTGGCATAATAAGTTAGTTAAACAGTCGTTTTCAGATGACTTAAGCTTTCAGGCAGGGGTTTAAATCCCTGCCTGAATCGGAGTTTCAAGTTTCCGCTGCTTTTTCAAGCTTTCAGCAGTGCTTTAGAAGCAGATTTTCCGGCGAGTTTTAGTTGCGATCGCAATTTTAGATTCAGCAACACCAACACAGTCCACTGACTGAGTATAGAAAACAAAATGGTATTTCCTGACGCTACGAGAGACGACGAAGACCAAAAGCTAGCAAATGTTGAAGAAAACCAAAAAATAGGAGCTTTTTCTGGGGTGAGCAAGAGCATAGATAAAATCAGAGGAGGCAACAAGATAGCGCTACCGACAGTGCCTGCGGCCCAAATTTCCTGATTTCGGGTTTTTGTAAATAGGAATAGTTGGGTGATGGCTGCGTAAATTAGAATGAGATTAAGGCAGCAAATTACGCCCCAAAATTCTTTTGCCTCAATTTTGTGAAACAGCGTCAGAGGTGTTAAAATGATGACTGAGCTGAGGAGATTAATCGCGATCTCAACTCCAGCCGGACTTTTTTCGCTCCAAATTAAATCGAGTAGCGGGTAGCGTCGCCACAACTTCTGACTGCTGGGAACGATTTGTTGCCTATACCTTGCCCAATCGTACAAAGATTGTCTCTCAGATGTTAAAGCTGCAATTAAAGTTAAGAACATCAGCAAATTCACGACAAGTAAACCGCTGCTATTACCGTAGGATGCGAGACTTGATTGGAGTCCAAACCCTAAAATTATTAGCTGACAGCAGATAACTACCAAATAACTTTGTCGCTTGCTCAAAACTGTAGCAGTGGGATTTGGAAAGCGGCGCTGCCATCCCTGCCACATCCAATAGGTTCCTGTACCACAAACCAAGAGAGACAAAGCAAGAACACTCGCAATATTTGTACCCACTGGCGAGTAAAACCATTGCAACTTGTCTAAATTTGCAACTAACCAATTGAAAGCATGATTGTTATTAACACCAACTCCAAAAAGCAGATATCTCAGGATAGGAATGGGAGACAAAAATGTTAGCAAATCCCAAGCAGTTCGCGTTAACTGGATCACCGACATCCCAAACACAACAAAAACCGTAGCGCTAGCCAACCAAGGTTGAAATCCTCCCAACCAACTGGTTGTCAATCCAAATAGCATCGCACTGCTGTAAAACAAAGCACAGCTAGCTGCAACCGCTATGTAGGGCTTGCTGAATAAAACTAGAAGCTATGACTGCCAGGGGTTTCAAGACTTTTAAACCCAAAAAAGTGCAAGGTTATGACGTTTGTCGGCTCAAAATCCTTGGATTTCGGTGGAAAATTGTGGAGTAAATTTGGGACACCCATCTCCGAATCTCCCATTTTTAAAGCTGTTTGGCACTTAGATTCGATTTGTGGACTTATTCAGCAAGCCCTATGTAGAAACATAAAATTTCATTCAGGGGTATTTGAGCAGCTAATCCAGCGTACAGGTGCAGGGGTACGGCCAGAATTGTTGCTAAATAAAGTAAAATTGGTACGCCAAGAATTTTGCCTAGAAAAATTGTTTTGGCAGACTGGGGACTGAGGCGAATAAAGTTGAGCGTGCCACGGCGTTCCTCCTTGTCTAAGTCACTGACAAGTAGATAAGTCCCTGCTACTAATAAAGCTAAGACGCTAAATATGCTCAGCCAAACGAATATCTCTAGCCACCACTCCCGCCAGTTAATGACAAAGTTGCTGAAGGCATCTCTGACGCAGATTTTTTCATAGGAATTGGCCGCCTCATTTAAAGTGCAAAATCTGTGATAGATGGGATTAGTGTACTCCCCATTAGCAGGGGGAACGGGTATCTGGGCTCTGAAATACATGAACAGCAGTAGTTGACCGCTTAGGGAAAGGGCAGAGGCTAGTGCCATATTGCCAATTTTCCAGCGGCCTTTGATTTCTCGAAATAACTGAGGATTCCAGTTGCCGATTTGGTCGAGTAAGTTGAGTATCATGGTTTATTGGTGATTAGTTATTGGTAATTCTCTCCCTTCTCTTCCTCTGTGCCCTCTGCGCTCTCTGCGGTTAAATCATCCCCATCCAACCGTCAAGGATGTAATTAACCGTTGATTCCGGCAAAGAAAAAACGAGCAAATTAGGAAGCTTGCTGGTGTCCCATTTTGAGGAAAATGGTTTCTAAATCTTCTTGAGTGCAGTGGAACTCTGTTAGCGGAATCTTGGCCGCGACGAGTTCCCGTAATAAATTGGCGGCATCTTCTCGACTTCCTGAAAAGTGAGCGCACACCTGTTGAGTTTCCGGTACTATTTCCCAACTTTCTACCCAAGAAATTTTTTTTAATTCGGATGTTAGTGCTTCTAAATTGCCTCCTAAAACTGACATGAAAATTTGCTGGCGACTCAGACGTTTGTAAAGTTCTTGTAAAGGTGCGCTTTCGACCAGATATCCGAGTTCCATGATGCCCACCCAGCTACAAAGTTCGGCTAAGTCGCTGAGGACGTGAGATGATATGACTACGGTCATCCCGACTGATTGCAAGGTTTTGATAATTTCGCGAAACTGCATTCTGGCGATCGGATCTAAGCCAGAAACGGGTTCGTCTAACAACAGCAACAGCGGTTCGTGGATAATAGTTCTCCCCAAACTCAGGCGCTGTTTCATCCCCCGCGAAAGGGTGGAAATTAAGCTGTTGCGCTTGTTGGTTAGTTGCACGAGTTCTAACACGGAATTGATTCGCTCTCGGCGGCGCGGTTGCTGGAGGTTGTAGAGTCGGGCAAAATAGTCTAAATAATCCCAAACAGTCAAGTCGTCGTAGAGGGGAAAGTCGTCGGGAAGAAAGCCGATGCGCTGTTTGAGAATTGGGTGCGATCGATCGCGCAATAACCGATCGCCATTGATGTATATTTCCCCTATAGTCGGTTCTTCAGCCGCCGCCAACATCCGCAGCAAAGTAGTTTTCCCAGCACCGTTAGGGCCGATGAGCCCGCATACTTCGCCTGCTGCTACTTGCAAATCGATGTCATTGACTGCTATATGGCGATCGAATTGTTTCGTGAGTCCGCGAGTTTCTATTGCTAGTTGTTTTGCCATGTTTGGAGGGTGAATGAAGTTTTATCGGTGCATTCCTGGCATGAAAATAGAAATCTACAACTAGCCTAGCCCGTTCTTCAAGGAATTGTCAGCCCCGTTCTGAAATTAAAAATTCAAACGCTTTTATATCTGCTATGCCCGATGCCCACGAGCATCTAATTTACCTGAGAAAGGCTATATATCAAGTCTGCACGGAAAATTCCTCTGGATCGATACCCCAATTTACCCAGCGAATTGCCTCCCTAGCAGATGTCAGATAAAACGGCACTCTCAAAGCGTGAATGAATCCCGTACTCGGACAAGTCATTTTTAACAAACAAATCGGCTCCCAATCCGAGCCGTTATCTATTTGTAATAGTGCATATTCCTGCCAACTATCTATTTGTTTTGCTGACAATTCTTGAATTATGCGCTCGTAACCAATTCCTTGAATTAACACTCGCTTCAGTTCGGCATTATCTTCTGATAACAGCCATTGGGATTGCCATTGGTTCGGGTGTATTTGACCGTATTTTTCAGGCAATTTGACGCCGTGATAATAGTAAAAATTCCATCCATCCGCAAACTCAATAGCAGGTTCTCCTTCCGCGTGCAAGCGGTTTTGACTGTCAAAGCGCAGGTGGCGGGGGCGATCGCACACCACGCACATCTTTTCAGAGGGAAATATCCAACCGCAATCCTCGAAAAGCAGCTTTTGGCAGCGAAGTATTTCTTGTGCCTTTTGGGAGAGATTGACGCCTAATGAAGAGATATAAAGTTCAGTCACATAGATCTTTCTACACAAACTCGTGGGGGTTTCAGAAACATACCACATCCTTGGTTCCGCTCGCTGATAGCTGTGAAGCAATTCTCGCTGATAGCTGCGAAGCAATTCGTTCATTAGCGAACGCAGTGTGCTGTCTGCTTCGGACTCGATCGTCATGCTATCGAGCTCATACTGCCACACCGCCCGACTTGCAAAGTCTCCCACAGGGGACATCCATTTCCAGTCTAGATTTTTCCCCCATCTATTGCTGTTTTGTGAGTCGCGTTCGAGCAAGTTGAAGATTTGGAGATAAGCGTCGCGGGGACTGCTGCCAACAATAACTTCGGGTTCTTCTAAGCCAATAGCGGCATAGGCAACTTTGACTGCTTCTGTGGCTTTTTGAGCATCAATTGGCCTAGTCGAGAGAGTAAGACGTTTCTGTGCGAGTTCGCCTAACAGGCACAGAGCGGTAATTTGATTGTTCTCGAGCTTCAGTGTTGTCAGAGTTGTCAGATTGGTGAGCGAGCGCAAGGCGCTGATATCGGTAATTTGATTGTTGTCGAGATGCAGTGTTGTCAGATTGGTGAGCGAGCCGAGGAAGCTGATGTCGGTAATTTGATTGTGCCTCAGATGCAGTGTTGTCAGATTGGTGAGCGAGCCGAGGAAGCTGATGTCGGTAATTTGATTACAGGAGAGATCCAGTGTTGTCAGATTGGTGAGCGATCGCAAGGCGCTGATGTCGGTAATTTGATTACAGGAGAGATCCAGTGTTGTCAGATTGGTGAGCGAGCCGAGGAAGCTGATGTCGGTAATTTGATTGCCCCCGAGATGCAGTATTGTAAGATTGGTGAGCGAGCCGAGGAAGCTGATGTCGGTAATTTGATTGAAGCGGAGATCGAGTGTGGTCAGATTGGTGAGCGATCGCAACGCGCTGATATCGGTAATTTTATTGCCGTAGATCTCCAAATTCCTCAGCTTGGTGAGCGATTTGAGGGATCTGATGTCAGTAATTTTATTCCTGCCAAGATTCAGTGTGGTCAGATTGGTGAGCGAGCCGAGGGAGCTGATGTCGGTAATTCGATGATTGTCCGTGAGATCGAGTGTTGTCAGATTGGTGAGCGAGCCGAGGAAGCTGATGTCGGTAATTTCATTGTGCGTCAGATTCAGTGTGGTCAGATTGGTGAGCGAGCCGAGGATACTGATATCGGTAATTTTATTCCTGCCAAGATTCAGTGTGGTCAGATTGGTGAGATTGGTGAGCTCGCGCAAGGCGCTGATATCGGTAATGTAACTGTTGCCGAGATACAGTGTTGTCAGATTGGTGAGCGATTTGAGGGATCTGATGTCAGTAATTTGATTGGTGCGGAGATCCAGTGTTGTCAGATTGGTGAGCGAGCCGAGGAAGCTGATATCGGTAATTCTCTGGCAGTAGAGATGCAGTGTTTTCAGATTAGTGAGCCATCGCAACGCGCTGATATCGGTAATTTGATTGCTGTTGATCTCCAAATTCCTCAGCTTGGTGAGCGAGCCGAGGGAGCTGATGTCAGTAATGTTATTGGCAAGATTCAGTGTGGTCAGATTGGTGAGCGAGCCGAGGGAGCTGATGTCGGTAATTCCATAATTGTGCGTGAGATCGAGTGTGGTCAGATTGGTGAGCGATTTGAGCGATCTGATGTCGGTAATTTTATTCCTGCCAAGATTCAGTGTTGTCAGATTGGTGAGCGAGCCGAGGATGCTGATATCGGTAATGCTATTGCCGCTGAGATTGAGTGTGGTCAGATTGGTGAGCGATTTGAGCGATCTGATGTCGGTAATGCTATTGTGGCTGAGATCCAGTTCTGTCATGCTTGAAAGTATCTGCTCCGCTGCTTGTGCGTCATCAGTGCCAGCCGTTTTTAACAACACTTTAACTGTATGCCTTGCCTCTTCTGAAAGACTGTCAATATGCCTGCACCAGTCTGCAAAGCGACTAAAACTCATTGGCTCGTTTGGTGGTTTTTCTGACATAAAACACTCCGAGATGGGTAATGAGGGATGGGGCATGGGACATGGATAATCGGAATAGTGTTGACTGTTGACTATTACAAATTGCCCTTGCGTACCTTCTGTTACTGAGTTAATTCTTCTATTTCAAATCTTCCAGCTTAATCCGAGGATCGACAGCTTTCAGCAGCAAATCTGCCAACAAATTCCCCACAATCAACATGGTCGCACCCATCATCAAACTTGCCATTACTAAATACAAATCTTGATTGTTCACCGCCTCCAAAGTCAGCTTTCCCAAACCCGGCCAATTAAAGAAAAATTCCGCAATAAACGCACCGCTCAACAAACTAGCAAACTCAAAACCCAATAGCGTAATCAACGGATTAACAGCATTCCGCAAAGCATGAATGTAAATTACTCGATCGTCCGGCAAACCTTTAGCCCGTGCTGTTCGGATGTAATCTTGACGCAGTACGTCCAACAATTGTCCGCGCATCAATCTTTGCAAACCCGCAAAACCAGTAAGGCTGAGGGCGACTGTTGGCAAAATTAAGTGCCAGCCGTAATCGAGGATTTGGCCCCACCAAGGTAAGTCTGCGTGGTCGATACTTGTCATTCCTCCGACGGGAAACAGAGGCGAAGTATTCTGAGCAAAAAATAGCAGCAGCAAGGCTGTGATAAAGCTGGGAAATCCTTGTCCGGTGTAGCTGACTACTTGCAAAACTCGATCGACTGTGCGGTTTTGATTGACGGCGGCCACAATTCCCAAGGGAATGGCGATCGCCCATGTCACAATCAAAGATGCGATCGCCATCAACAGCGTCGCCGGTACCCGTTCCCACAGCAGCGAAGCTACCGATCGCTGATACACAAAACTCGTGCCAAAATTCCCCCGCGTCACAATTTGTTGCAGCCACAGCCAATACTGCACAATCGCTGGTTTATCTAAGCCGAACTGCTGTTCGAGTTGCTTGAGAGTCTCCGGCGAAATCTTCGGATTTTGGCTCAAAGTATCCAAGTAATTTCCCGGTGCTAGCTCAATAATTGCAAAACAAAGAGCCGATGCCAAAAATAGCGTTAAAAGTGCCTGCAACAGTCGCTTAAAAACATAAGTAAATGTCTCGCCACCAAACAGAGAACTCAACCCTCGCCAATTTCGATTCAATTTAATAGAATTCATTAGTTATTAGTTATTTGTTATTAGTCATCAGTCATCAGTCATCAGTCATTAGTTATTAGTCGGCACTGTCATTTATAGGGCTTACGCATGGGGGACGAGAAACCGGGTTTTTTACGACGAAAAGACACGTTCGGGCCTGTAGATTTCGTAAAAAACCCGGTTTCTAAGCCTCGGATTGCACACATCCTATATTAGTTATTATGTGCAAAAATTAGGCTAATAACTAATGACTAATGACTAATGACTAATAACTAATATTCAACTAGCGTGACGATGGGCACATCCGGCAATTTCTGCCTGCCGCCCAAAGCCTGCAATTCGATGATAAAAGCAAAACCGACAAGCTCGCAACCAGCTTGCTCCAACAATTTAGCCGTCGCCGCCGCTGTTCCGCCAGTCGCGATTAAATCGTCCACAATCAGCACGCGACTGCCGGCTGTCATCGCATCTCGGTGCATCTCCAGTCGATCGACACCGTATTCCAACTCGTACTCAGCAAAATGAACCGCACCGGGCAGTTTCCCCGGTTTGCGGACAGGAATAAAGCCTATTCCCATTTTATAAGCCAAAGGTGCGCCAAATATAAAGCCCCGCGATTCCATGCCCACCACATAGTCAACGGACATTGCAGAGCATTTTTCGGCTAAGCTGTCAATGGTGTAGCTCAGCCCTTGCGGGTCGCGCAGCAAAGTTGTAATGTCTCGAAACATAATTCCCGGTTTGGGGAAATCAGGAATGTCGCGAATCAGAGATTTGATATCCATAAGCTTGCCGATCGGCGTTGATGGTAACGAGGCATCAAAAATGCTACAATAATAACGTGAAAATTTTAAAATTTTAAAATAAAAATTAAAACTAAGAACTTTTTTAAGTTTTATTCTTTAATTGCTTAATCCTTTACGTAGTATGTAAACAAATGTCATAATTCCCTAACAACAGGGTTGAATATCAACATTTATCACCCTATGATCGAAAGTCAAAAATCTAATATCTAAAATCCAATGATTAAGTTGGCAGCACGAGTGGGTGAGGTTTCTCCTTCTATAACCTTGGCGATCGCCGCTAAGGCTAAAGCCATGAGGGCCGAAGGGATTGATGTCTGTAGTTTGAGTACGGGAGAACCTGACTTTGATACCCCCGAACACGTTAAAGCAGCGGCAAAACAAGCTTTAGACGCGGGGAAGACTAAGTACGGCCCTGTGGCTGGGGAACCGCAGTTAAAAGCTGCGATCGCCCGTAAACTCCGCGATGACAATAATCTCAACTATCAACCAGAAAATATCATTGTCACCAACGGCGGCAAACATTCCCTCTACAATCTGATGATGGCTCTGATCGAGCCTGGAGATGAAGTAATTATTCCGGCTCCCTACTGGCTGAGCTACCCAGAAATGGTGAAACTCGCTAGCGGCAAGCCAGTAATTGTACGGACTGACGCTTCTACAGGCTATAAAATTACACCGGAACAACTGAGTGGAGCGATTACTCCCAAAACCAAGTTATTTGTACTGAATTCGCCTTCTAACCCGACGGGAATGGTGTACACTCGGGCGGAAATCAAAGCCTTGGCCGAGGTGATAGTCGATCGAGATATTTTAGTCGTTGCTGACGAGATTTACGAAAAAATTATATATGACGACGCCCAACACGTCAGCATCGGTTCCCTGGGCAAAGAAATTTTCGCTCGCACTCTGATCAGCAGCGGTTTTGCTAAAGCTTACTCGATGACAGGCTGGCGAATCGGTTATTTGGCCGGGCCGATCGAATTAATCAAAGCCACCAGCACCATTCAAGGTCACAGTACCTCAAACGTGTGTACTTTTGCACAGTACGGCGCGATCGCAGCTTTGGAAAGCAGCCAAGAATCTGTCGAAACAATGCGTCTAGCTTTTGCCGAAAGGCGTCAGGTAATATTTGAATTACTCGATGCTGTCCCTGGAATTAGCTGCATCAAACCAGACGGTGCTTTCTATATGTTTGTCAACATCAGCAAGACTGGAATGAATTCTTTGCAATTTTGCGACGCTTTCTTAGAACAGCAGCAAGTAGCAGTTATTCCGGGGATTGCTTTTGGTGCCGACGACCACATTCGCTTGTCTTACGCCACCGATTTAGGCACAATTAAAAAAGCCGTAGAAAGGCTCGATAAATTTGTCCGCAGCATCTAAAAATTAGTTAGTAGTCAGTGGTTATTTGTTATTTGTTATCGGTAGCAGCTTACTGCTGACTGCTGACTGCTGACTGCTGACTGCTGACTAATAACTAAAGCTGTTTAGTCATAATCTCTTTGAGCAAATCCAGCCCCTTCTTAACTCGCCGAGAAACAGTCACCGCACTGATACCCAAGCGTTCAGCCGTTTCTTTCTGCGTCAAATCGTAGAGAAAAACAAACTCCAATATCTCGCGAGTCCGTTGTTCCAACATAGCCAAAGCTTGCTGTACGCGAATTTGATCCTCTTGCGCTAACTGAAAACTCCGATACTTAGTATCGGGCACCAATTCTCCCAGACAAGTAGCCCCCTCATCTTCATCTTGCACCGGCGCGTCCAAGCTCAGAGGCGATCTGTTGAGATGGGCCAACTTAATTTCTTGCCATTCTTCTAAAGAAACCTCAAGAACTGCTGCTACTTCAGCATCCGTAGGTTTGCGGTTTAACTGCACCTGCAAATCCTTGATCGCTCCTACTGATTTGCGTTCCAGGGACTGCCAGTGGCGGGGAAATCGCACAGAAGGGCTTTTGTCCCGCAAGTAGTGTTGAATTTCGCCTCGAATGTATGGAATTGCAAAGGAACTAAAAGCGTGTCCCTTCGACACATCAAACCGCTCGATCGCCCTGATCAACCCAATACATCCGACTTGCAGCAAATCGTCGTAGCTTTCGCCGCACTGGTTGATCCAGTGGTAAACTTCTTTTCTGACGAGTCCAATATTCAGTTTAACTAACTGATTGCGGATTTCATTCGATCGAGAAAGTTGGTACTCGCGCAACAATTGCAAATTTTCGCTTTTTAGCTCGTTCGGCAGTGTGGTAGACATGGTGACATAAGGGTTGGTAGAGCAGAGGACTGAGGTTGCTTTAGATCTAGCTTCTAATCTAGTCTAAAACAATTCACTTTTAGCTAGTGTAATCCTAGCACTTAATAGGTGTGATAGCGGACACACCAGTTTAACTTTCGGAACCTGAACGGATTTAGCGGGATTATCCGAAGGTTTTCGGCATAAGGCAGACTTTTACCAAGTAGAAGGCCTTCGGCACAATCCCCAATTTAACCAGGTTTTTTAAAAAAAAATATTATAAGCTGAAAGCGCTTTGAATACTATACTTTAATTAATAAAAAATTCCTACTTCATAACTTGTCAATGATCACAATTAAATCATAAATTTAGTCATTAGTCAACAGTCCTAAGTTATGTTGCTCAAGACTGTTGGCTAATGAAGAGCGAGCAGTACCTTTAGGGTGAAAAACTACTCAAGTTCGATCAATCCAGAAAGCCAATTTTACGATACAGAAGGCTCAATGCGAGCGTAAAACAAACCCCGAATTTTCACGTCCAGAGCCGGTCTAGCTCCCAAATCTGTATCAGAAGGCTGCGTGCTCTCAAAAATCCCGCCTACTTCGCCAGTGGCGCTGTTGACTTTAGCAACTTGGAGAGAAATTTTGCCCGCCTTAGTGCGGGTGTCAGCCAGCTTTACATTAGAGCGATTCAGTTTGGAATTGTCAGTAGCTGGAAGCGCTACAGCATTGTCGTAGCCAGTCGATACGCCGCGACCTTTAGGGTCTAAAAAGCCTGCGCTGCGGTAAGAAGGAACGTTAAACTCCCCTCTCAAATCGGTGGAAGTATTGATAGCAACCACTCCGGGATCGGAACTGGCAACTAATTCTTTAATGGTAAACAAGAAAGGTACTTGCTCTCCGCCCGGTAATTGAATCGTAATAGCTTGAAAATCCAAGCCGTCTTCTTCTGTGAAAGTCAGAGTTCCGTCAGTACCGACCTTAAGCGTACCTTGAACTTGGTCAATGCTCGACGTGAACCGTGTCAGCAATTTACCAGGCACAAATTCCGCTTCTTGACGTTTGTTTGCTGGTTCTTCCTTCACAAAATAAGTTGTAGGCTGCAAACACAAACCCGCCAGTTTATATGTGCCGCCCCCTTCGAGGGGGATCGATCCCCGAGAAGTTTCTGCCAAGCTAGGGCAGTTATTAGCCAATCCAGTACCTCTAATCTCGTCGTAGGTGAGCAACTCGGTAGTCGCCACCGTCGTGTCAGAAGCAGAAGAACAAGCAACCAGCGCACTCATGCAAAATGCTAAAAGTGCAACAATTAAAGCACGATATTTCATTGCAAACCTCAATATCCAACATCGGATTATATTAAGAAAAAGCCCTACTTCGAGCAAAATATAATTGCCCGCCGGCAGGCTAGGCCAGCGCTTAGGGCAGCATTTAGATCCTGATCGCTCGCTTCACCGACATTGGCATTGACTCAAAAAATCAAGCTAGTGCGCCGTGAAAATAAGCATGAACTTATGATTTCTCAATCATGTTCGGATCGCAGCCCAATACACATGGTACGACGGGTTGTGCTCTTTTCCTGACTTGGGCTGCAAATTAATATTGCTTAAGTCAACCTACTTAAGTTACTTTGCTTATGACCCCGAATGGCGATCGCGACTAGCTCGATTAGTCGGCTGACCAAAAGGCTGGGGACAAACGCCTTGTAGATTTCAAAGGAAGCAGCGGTATGGACAACGGCAAAGATTTAGAGTCAGAAAAGTTGCAGTCTCAAATGCGATCGCTGACAGAGGCGATTCGGACTTTAGCCGAAAGTTGTCAGGGAGACAGTCTGCTGCTTTTGGCCCTGCTGCGGACGCTGGAAGCTTCGCACCGGGAAATTCGGGACGGTTTGTTTCAAGCGTCTTTTCCCGACAACCGCCAAGCACTTTACAAACTACTCAAGAATATTGAAGCCAATGGTGGCTGGCCTTACATCCACCGCATGAAACTTCGATCGCTCTTGGGGTACACCCAACAATTATCTCCTCTAGAAGATTCTCCAGCCGAGTCGCCACAAGACTCGGCCGAAACTCCCCAAGACGTTAAATAGTTTTGAGTGATGAGTTTAGTGAGTTTTACATTAACTCATCACTCATCACTGAGCTGCGCGATCGCGCCTAGAACCCAAAAGGTGTAGGAGGTACCGGTATGGGGTTCGGCACCGCCGTCGGGAATAGCGGCGTCTGGCCGGGCATCGGCAAGAGTCCGGGAGTCGGCGTCGGGGCGATCGACTTAATTGATAGCAGAGGCGAATCAGGCACGCTAACTGTCGGCGGAATCGGAATCCTCGAAGCAGTCGGAGTCGGAGTCGGTGCTGGTGTGGGAGTCGTTGCTGGTGTGGGAGTCGTTGCTGGTGTGGGAGTCGGTGCTGGTGTGGGAGTCGGTGCTGGTGTGGGAGTCGGTGTGGGAGTCGGTGTGGGAGTCGGAGTCGTTGCTGGTGTGGGAGTCGGAGTCGGTGCTGGTGTGGGAGTCGGAGTCGGTGCTGGTGTGGGAGTCGGAGTCGGTGCTGGTGTGGGAGTTGGAGTCGGTGTGGGAGTCGGAGTCGGAGTTGGAGTCGGAGTTGGAGTCGGAGTTGGAGCCGAAGTTAGATCTGTAGTTGTGGTTGTAACTGTGGTTGTAACTGTAGTCGTAGTTGGTCTGGGGGTAGCCGTCCCAGTCACAGTGATAAAATCAGTGGGATCGATCAGCCCCGCCGGAGTGTCGGTCAAAATTGCTAAAAGCTTGCCGTCGAGCGTAATTACTGTATCCCTGACATTTGCACCGTTACCTTGGCTAACTTGCAGTTGAGCGAAAGATAAATTGCTCGGCAGTCCAAAGAAATCCTCTGCGTCATTGTAATCAGTAATTAAAGCCAAACTGCCAGGCCCGGCTCCCAATCCAAAAACATCGCTGCCGCTGCCGCCAGTCAGAGTATCCGAACCCTCACCTCCGATCAGAGAATCATTACCTTCTGCCCCAAATAAATTGTCATTGCCGAAACCTCCCAAAATGGTATCGTCGCCGATACCTCCTGCCAAGGAGTCATCGCCAAAACCGCCGTCGATACCATCATTACCTTTGCCACCAAACAGGAAGTCATTACCTTCATCTCCTAGTACCGAGTCGTCGCCTTCATCGCCGCGAAGGGTATCGGAACCGCTGCCGCCAAAAGCTGTATCGTTATCCTTGCCGCCGAATATCTGGTCATTACCAGCGTCTCCGAAGAGCGAATCGTTGTCGGCATTGCCGTACACAGTGTCGTCGCCCTCGCCGGCGGTAAAGTAATCGTTGCCGCCACCGCCCAACATTTGATCCCTACCACTGCCGCCGTTGAGAGAATCGTTCCCCAAATCCCCGTAGAGAAAGTCGTCATCAGCATTCCCAAACACGGAATCGTCGCCGTCACCCCCTGTGAGGGTGTCGTTGCCAGTACCGCCGGCAATGATATCATTGCCCCCGTTGCCGCTAACTAAGTCGTCCCCGGCGTCTCCCAACACGCTGTCTATCCCGTCGTTGCCTTCGAGAATGTCGTTGCCTAAACCGCCACGAATCGAGTCGTCGCCGTTCCCGCCGGAAGCAAAATCGCGGCCTTGGTTGCCAATGAGTTCGTCATTTCCTTCACCCCCAAACAGCGAATCGGCTCCGTCACCTCCAAGAAGCTGGTCGTTGCCGCCGTCGCCCTCTAGGGTGTCATCTCCTCCGCCACCCAGGGGCGTGTCATCGCCATCTAAGCCGCGAATTCGATCGCTCAGCGGAGTTCCTAGAATAAAGTCGTTGCTGTCTGTGCCGATCAGGTTTGCCATAGGGGATACACCGCTCCTCAATAAAATAAATTGTTTGAAATTATGTTAATCGCCTTCGTGACAAGGGATTGCTGCTTGCCTAGGTTAGCATAATTGAGATTTTGGCAATCTGGCGAACGGGCGCTGAAAGTTTTGCCAGTGTCTGCAGTTGCGATCGGGGCTGGTATAATGCCCGATCGGCAATCTAATTTAGTTATTCGGGATTTTTTCAAATAGAAATTAGTCGATCGGACTCAAGGAACTCAAACTCGACAAACGAAATGAGCAAGAATGAAAAATGAATAACCTTTTTCGTTCTTGCTCCTCCTCAAACTTTTACTTCAGATACCACTTTTAAAAAAGAATGCAACTGTATGCCCGTCTTCCCAATCATTAGGTCATCTGTCCTTCCCAATTCTTCACTCTAAAATCTAAAATCTAAAATCTAAAAAGATGAAGAATGTCTTCGACTTTTATTGGGTAATAGGTAACACTATCTCAAATTCAGTTCCCTCTCCCTGATGGGAATTCACCTCAATTGTTCCGCCGTGGGTTTCGACTACAATCTGGCGGGCGATAGCCAATCCTAACCCTGTTCCTTTTCCTACTGCCTTCGTGGTGAATAAATGGTCAAAAATCCGCTGTTTCACGGCTTCTGTCATACCTGCACCGTTATCGGCAATCTGAATTTTGATGTGCCGATCGCCCGACTGACTGGTACGAACTGTGATACAGTAGGGGTTTGCTTTAATCGCCTCCAAACTGCGTCCTTGGTTTGATTCTTCTAGGGCATCGATCGCATTTGCGAGCAAATTCATCAATACTTGGTTCAGTTGACCGGGAAAACATTCGATTTTGGGGAGATTCCCGTAGTGTGTAACGACTTCAATCGCGAGACGGTGTTCGTTAGCTTTCAGCCGGTGTTTCAAAATTAAGATCGTACTTTCAATCCCTTCATGAATATTAAAGGGAACTTTGTAGTCTTTATCGGCTCTGGAGAAGGTGCGGAGGCTGGTGCTAATGCCACGAATGCGATCGCACCCCACTTTCATCGACGACAGCATCTTGGGCAAATCTTCTAAGGCATACTCCAAATCAATATCCTCAGCATCTTGTGCGATTTCATCGCCAGGATTTGGCAGTTTTTCTTGATATAATTTCAAGTGGTTAATCACATCATTGATGGTGGTCGTTGCTTCATCAATATTGCCGTTAATAAAGCCGACGGGATTGTTGATTTCGTGGGCGACGCCCGCGACTAGATTGCCCAAGGCGGACATTTTTTCGCTTTGCACAATTTGTAAGTGCGCTTGTTGTAAATCTTCTAAATCTTGTTGAGCTTGTTGATACAGTAGGGCATTCTCTAACGAGATGGCTGCTTGAGCAGAAAGAAGTTTGATAATTTGTAAGCGATCGCTAGTAAATACTCCGCTGGTTAGTTGATTTTCCAAATAGATAATCCCTAGCAAATTTCCTCGATCGACGATCGGCGTGCAACATAAACTTTGAGGTTGATGAGCTAACAGATAGTGTCCAATTAAGCCAGGGATATCTGTTTTGAGGCGCTCGATAATAACTGTTTGTTGGGTATTCTTGACATATTGAATAATTTTCCGAGGCACATCTTGACAAGTCTCTAGGGGTTGGGCATCAAGAACAGTTTGGATATCTTCTGAGTTCGCTTGATTATTTACAGAAGTAATTGCTCTGACTTGCAAAGTCCCGTTTTCAATGAGAATTAGAGCCGATTTTTGGGCTCCAGAGTTTTCTAAGAGAATGCGTGTGAGACTAGCCATCAATTCGTCGAGTTCAATGCTACTAGAAATGGCTTGAGCCGCTTTGAGGACAGAGGCGAAATCTAGTGCATTGGAAATACTGCTACTGGTAGAACTAGAAGTACACGCAGAGGAGGAATTTATAGAAAAGGTAGGATTACCAATGCTTTCTAGGGGATTGATGGTGAGCCGTCGCTGTTGCAGGATGGGTTGCAACAATTGGGGATAGCGTTTTTCTAAGTCATCGGTTTTGGCTTTTGCACCCCAGCGAGCATAACCATAGTAGGCTTCCTGCATATATCCAGCAGCGACTTTTTCTTTGCCCCATTCCAAGTAGAATTTGGCGGCAAGTTCGTTGGCTAATGCTTCTTCTTGGATATAACCGTTTTCCTTGGCTCCTTCAATTGCTAGGTCATAAAATTCTAGAGCTTCTGTTTTGTGATCGAGGATCTGATACTTTTGGGCTTCAACTAAATGATATTTGTGCAAGTGATTCATGGGAGCATGATGCGCCCATTCTTTTAACTTTGCTTGATTTTCTTGCACTCGCTGCCATTGAGCCTCCGACTCAGCAGTCGATTCAGGAGCAGTGGCAAGCACTGTCAGAGAATCATAGAAATATAAGGTAGGTTCAATTATACTTCCCATACCTGCAACCAAATACTGTCGGGTTTTAACTGCATCTTTTTCAGCTTTGGCAATATCTTGAAGCAAGAAACTCAATGTGAATCGATACAGGTAAAAGTGACATAATCGGTAAAAATCGTTGGAGATTTTTGCCTCAGAAACAATTTTTTCTTCATAGGAATCTTGGCGTAAGGGAATCTGGTTCTCTGACTGACCCAGCAGAATGAGAGTAGCTTGCCAGTAAACCAAAAAACAGTTTGCTGTCGTGACTTGGTTCAGGTCACGCAACTGTTGGTAATAGGCGCGAATTTGGGGTTCGAGTTCAGTTAGCGGTTGACCGCACCAATAGGAATTCAAGCAGAAGAATTGTGCGTCGTAGCCAACAAATTCCAGATTGCCGGTTTCCAATGCTGCTTGATATCCTTCCTGGAGAATTGGCAGCGTTTTTTGTAGATGATCGATCCAGTGGCGAACAAAGCCTCCAATTAACAGCGCTGTTGCCGGTCGAATATTTTTGGCATCTGGCTCTGAGGCGAGTTGGTATCCTAATTGCCCAAACTGCGGAACCTCTGTCATCTCTCCCCACAGGGTTCTGAGTTGGAAGGCGTAACTAGCGTAGCAAAAAGCGGAAAAAAGACTGTTGCCATATTGAATTGACAACTTGACCTGTAGTGCAACGATTAGGAAATAAAGCATTGAGCCTGTCAGGAAACAAACAGGTGTAATACCAGAAGCAATTTGCATTATAGCCAACTGCTGGGCATCGGTCATTTTCGGCAGATGAATCAACTTCTCTATCGAGCCATCGCTGTCCCCTACTGCTTCACTACCGCTAATCAAGGTGTCGATTTCCTGTCTTAACAGCCGAATATCTTCTAGTGTTGGGTTATCTGGTAGGCTGACTCCTAACAGTTGTAAGATAGATTTACCCGTGGCGATCGCGTCTAACAATTGATTGCGAGAAACCAACGCCTGAATTTTTACTTGATAAACTTGTACCTGCTCTAGGGGAGTTTTTGCATGATGAATCACTGTTTCAATCCACTGGTTCATCTGCTCAAATTTACCTAGTAACGAAGCAACTTCGGCAGCTAATTCGTGCAGCGCTAACGTCATTTCATATTGTCGCTGCCAAGATTCTATTCCTAGTAATGTCAGTCCGACGGTGGCATATTCGCGGGCGGCTTGATAAGCAGTAGCGCCTCTCGCTTTGCGGCAAGCAGTTAAGTTGAGTTTTGCTAAATCGTCTCTTTCTATTTGTTCGACAACCAGAGCAGTTCCATAATTTAGCTGATTGACTAATTCAAAAATGCGCTCTTCTCTCGCTTCTGGTGAAATTTGTTGCAGGAGTAATTGCCCGATTTGATAATGAGCGATCGCGCGATCGCTTTCTGGAATCAAGGAATAAGCGGCTTGTTGAACGCGATCGTGCAAGAATCGATAGAAAACTGTTGGAGAAGTCGTTCGATCGATATTTTCTTCTTCCCCCACATAAAACTTATAAACCTCACTCTGAGGTAAAACCAAACCTTCCTGTAAAGATTTCCACAATGCCGTTGCAGTTTCCGTCTCCGAATTTTCCGAAACAATTGCCAATGTTGCCAGATCGAATTGGTTGCCAATACAAGCCGCTAACTTCAAAACTGACTGGGTTTCAATGGGCAATTTTTGTAACTGCTGCGCCATGAACTCAACGACATCATCGGTAAGCGCGGCTTCTCTAACTTTGCTAATATCGCACTGCCAATGTCCCGCCTTGAGATCAAAATTAATGAATTTATCCTGATGTAATGTTTTGAGAAACTGCGTCGCAAAAAATGGGTTTCCTTTAGTTTTTTGCTCCACCAATTCTGTCAGCCTTTGCGCCAAATTAGGAGGACAACTCAGAGTATCCGCCACCAATTGATTCAAACTAATTGAATCGAGCGGTGCGAGTGTCATAGTGTTAACGATTGCACCTGCTTTACCGACTTTATCTAGGGTCAACATCAAGGGATGGGTGGCGGAAACTTCGTTGTCCCGATAGGCTCCAATGAGTAGCAGGTGACTGGACTGCGATTCACCTACGAGCAACTCGATTAACTTCAGTGATGCCGAATCTACCCACTGCAAATCATCTAGAAACATCACTAAAGGATGCTCTTTGGTGGTGAAGACAGAGATAAATTTATGGAATAGCAAATTAAACAGATTTTGAGCCGCAACACCCGACAGTTCGGTGGCGGGTGGTTGTTGACCAATAATTTTTTCTAGTTCGGGAATTACTTCAATAATGACTTGGGCATTATCGCCAAGTGTTTGCAATATTTGAGTTTGCCATTTCCCCAATTGTTCGTCACTTTCGCTGAGCAATTGTCCCATTAAATCTCGAAATGATTGCACAAAAGCTGAGAAGGGAATATTGCGGTTAAATTGGTCGAACTTGCCTTTGATGAAATAGCCGCGCTGGCGGACGATTGGTTTGTGAACTTCGTTGACTACAACTGTTTTCCCAATCCCTGAAAGACCAGCTACTAGCATCATTTCAGTTGTGCCGCTACTGACGCGCTCAAAGGCTTCGAGTAGGGTTTCTACTTCGGTTTCGCGACCGTAGAGTTTCTCTGGTATACTAAACCGATCGCACACATCCCTCTGAGCTATTTCAAAACCTTCTATCTTACCACTTTGTTGTAATTGACTCAAACAAAATTCTAAATCAAATTTTAGTCCTAACCCGCTCTGATAGCGGTCTTCGGCATTTTTGGCCATCAATTTGCTGACAATCTCTGAGAGTACCGACGGGATTTGCGGATTAATTTCATGCAGTGATGGTGCTTGCTTGGCAATATGAGAGTGTACTAATTCCATCGCATCGTTGGATTGAAACGGCAATTGTCCCGCCAGCAATTCGTAAAAAGTCACGCCCAAAGAGTAAAAATCAGTTCGATAGTCAATGCCGCGATTCATCCTTCCCGTTTGTTCGGGAGACAAGTAGCCGAGTGTCCCTTCCAGCACGTTAGGATTGATCAGCGTTTGAGTTTCCCTGGGTAGCAAAGATGCAATACTAAAGTCAATCAGTTTAACTTGTTTGGTTTGGGGATTAATTAAAATATTGGCGGGTTTAATGTCTTTGTGAATGATCCGGTGGCGGGAGAGTATGTCTAATGTATTGCTGATGTCGATCGCCATTTGCAAAAAATCCCTCAAATTCGGTAGAGTTTCCCCTTGTTCCCTCCATTCCTTCAGAGAAATTCCACCGAAGTCTTCCATTATCAGCGCATAGCTGTTTTGGTGGGCTTCTAAGCTGTAGGTTTCGATGATTCCGGGTAAATTGAGGTTTTTGGCGATCGTGTACTGATTGCGAAATTGCACCAGTTCGCTAAAGTTGGGATATTGACTCCGCAAGACTTTGATGGCAACGGGCTGTTTGTCGCATTGGCGAGTTCCGCGATAAACTAGGGTGCGAGTTCCTGAGTAAATGCGATCGAGCGTTTGATAACCTGTCAATGTAAAATTTAGAGTAGTCATACTTTTATTATTATTCACCTCCTCTCCGGGCTATTTGTAGCTTAACAGAAGGCAATAGAGTTTCCAACTCCAGTAATTGTTAAGTATAATTAATCTGACATAAATCACCCAATATTTGTGATTTTAATCACGGAGATATGGTACTTTTTAAACTGAGCAAGTCCTATTTTGATTAAAAATTAAAGAGTCGGAGCCAGATTGGAATAGTGAATAATAAACTAACGCAGCCGAGGCCGATCGCAGTTACGGCTAATTCGCGATCGAGATTGAAAGCTTCGGCCAACAACGTAGTACCAAAAGCAGGAGGCATCGCCATTTGCAGCACTAGCACAAGTCGCGGCGCGCCCGCGATACCCAAAAACGTTAATCCCGTGCCAATTACCAAGGGAACTAACAGCATTTTAATCGCCAGACAAGCCAAAACTGGTTTGAGGTTGTGCAAGGAATTCAACTTGCTCAACTGCATCCCGATCGTAATTAAAGCTAAAGTAATTACAGTCCAAGCACCTGTTGTTAACAATTCTGCGATTTGTGCCGACAGCGGCAAGCTGCGCGAGACAAACCCCAGACCAAAAGCCCAGAGTCCCGGATTGAGAAAAATTGCCCGCAGGGTACTTAACCAACTCGGACGGCGATCGCTTTTACCGCAGTGAGAAGCAATAGCAACTCCCAGTATATTGATTCCCATGGTAGTGCCTAGCAAGTCGTAAAACAACGCCCAGGCAAAGTGTTCCGAGCCTAATAGGGACAAGGTGACGGGAATGCCTAAAAAACCCGTATTACCCACCATCGTTGCCAATAAGAAGCTGCCTTGAGTGGGCAAACTCCAAGCGCTGGTGTGTTCCGGGCTATTTTGAGCGATCGGATTAAGAGTCTTGAAACGTTCCTCCCCGACACCGAAATTTATCAAAATCCCAGCGAGTCCTCCACCTGCTAGAATTGCCGCCCAAGCTATCAGTGGCGCCATCCAAATAGCGCCCGACAAATTGGCGCTGCGGATAAAAGCAACAATGCTCAATGGCGTGCCAAAGAAGAAAAGAAACTTGGCTAAATATGTAGAATAGCTTCTTGGTAGCAGGCGGCCGAGAAAAAATCCGATTGCTACCCATCCGATTAAATTTGAATAGAGTTTGAGCAGCGGATTTGCTAAATTAAGCATTATTGATTAAATATTTTAGGACTGGCGCGGGTGGTCAGAAACCGGGTTTTTACGAAAATATTTCGTTGTTACCCGCAGATTAGGTAAAAAACCCGGTTTCTGTGGCCTTGATGCACACTACTTTTGGCAACCATTGCTAAGTATTAATGCTTATTTAGCCTAGCAGATAATTTTCCAGACTGGCCTTGACACCCACAAAAGCGCGTGCCATGATTGAGTTGAAGAAAAAATCAACATAGGTTAAAACTATGGCACGGCAAGCAAAACAATCATCTCAAGTCAAAAGTTCCAGCAGCCAAGCAGCCTCCAATACTCGCACCAAATTTACCCTCTACAATTTTGCCGGAAACGCAAAGGCTTTCTATCTAGTCGATCGCATTAATCTCGAAAGAAAGCCCGGTGATATCCCTGAAAAATCCGTCGCCCACAGCATCATCATCATCGACCGTTCCGGCTCAATGTATTATGACTTAAAACCGCTGAAAGAAACCCTAATCAAGCTTTTGACCCTAGACGAATACAACAATTACCAGCTAATTGTCAGCCTGATTTCCTATGCTGGCAATGGGGACGTAATTTGTCATTTCCAGCGAATTCCCATTCAAGAAGTGCTGAAGTTGGACTCTCAATACATCAAAGAAATTCAAAAAATCCACACGGCTGGCTGTACCTGCATATCGCAGTCGATGCAACTCGCTAAATCTCTGGTTAAAGCGGGAGAAATGACAGCGATCAATTTGCACACAGACGGCTATGCAAATGACCCCAGTGCCAATTCGGAAGCTGCAAAACTCGGGGAAATTTGCGAAGAACTCAAAGATATGGATGTGTTTTTCAACACGATATCCTATGGCTGTGCTGACTTCAAACTTCTCTCCAAAATCGCCAACACATTATCGGGAAATTGCATCCGCGCTGGCGAAGTCAAAATGGTTTATGATGCTCTTTACGACAGCACAAAACTGTTAGGCAGTTCCGTTGCACCTGCGCTGGAAGAACCGTTAATTAAGGAGTATGATTATCAAGTTTTTGTTTCCAAAAGCGGTAAGAAAATCAACGGTTCATCGAGCACGCTGAAAATCTGCGGGCTGAAAGCAGACGATCTCGGACTGTTTTACAAATATCAGAAAATCGCCAAAGATGAGTATGACAAACTAGATGTTCCCGTTGCTCAAACTGATGAGTCGGTGTTTGCTTTTGCGAAAGCTAACCTCGCTGACGGCAATTTAAATACGGCTAAGTATGCGCTGGCGAGTACCTTCGACGCTACTTTGGCGGAAAAACACGCTAAAGCTTTGACAAATGCCCAAATAGCGGAGTTTACGGAAGATTTGGAAGAGACTGTTTTTTGGTCTGAGGTGTTGAAAAATCATGAAATTGGCGATCGGGTAAAAGTCAGCGAGAAAATTTCCCTGCTGGAGTTGATCGAGATATTGGAGGAAAACAGCAACAGCATCATCATCAACTTGAAACACTTGCAAGAAAATTATCAGCGAAAAGGTTTGAAGCGAATTGAGGGAAAGCGAGACGAAAACGGCAACCTTGTCAAGCCTTGGCTGAAAACTGAATTCTTAGATGGTGGCGAATACGTGCAAATGGGTTCATTTGCGATCAATCAAAATACCGCTACCATCAATATGCTGATTACCCGAAAAGCTAAGCTGGTAAAAGTTGAGGATGGAACTTTAATCGCAGAAGTGGCGGGAATTCTAGTTACAGACCTCAATACTTTCAACAATTATACCATTGTCAGCGACGGCGAAGTTAATATCAAGTCGCTGCGAACCAAAATCAGCAGCAAACCAGTGTTTGATTTGCTCAACAAATGCGGTGTCCTTGAAAAAGACGGTTCGCCCGTGCAAGAATTTGACTTTCGTTCAGAGTACGATATAAAGTTAGATACTTTGCCCCTCGTGCCTTTTGACGGGCGTTACGGCAGCCTTGACGGAGTGTTTGAGGAACTCGCAGAAATCAAAATTCTCTCTAGCATTCTCTCGGCTCCTTTGAAGGAGGAATCCGAGGCTTACACAGCGGAACAATTGGAAGAGTTGAAACAGCATTATCTGTCAAAAAACCTTTACATCAACTTTCCGACGACGACGGAATACACGGAATTGAAAAGTGCGATCGCCAACGGTTCAGTAGATTCGCGAGTCAGCTACAAAATCGACATCGGCAGCAAAAACATCCTCAACTTCGGTAAATTGCACTCTGCTAACAAATTTCTCGATCGCCTTTATGAAGTTTACCACAAAAACACGGGCGAAAAGCTAGCCAAACCGACATTTGACATCACCTTAGATGAGCCTGTTGTCTTCGCACACAAAACGCTGTCATCCCGAACAAAAATCACCAAAGTTGACGACTTGATGAAACTGATTTTCGATGAGTTTTTGGGTTTGCAGGATAACGGAATTGTTAGCGCTACTTTAGCCAAAGTGGGTGCAGATAGTTTGCTGCGCCTTTTGCAAGCGAAATGGCAGGGAGAAGATGTCAAGCGAGACGAATTTGTCGCTGCTTTAGCTAATGCGAATGAGCGACTGGAAGCTTATGCTGAAAAAGTGTACAGGGAAAAAGTTTCACCGCTGGTTTTCTATATCGGTTCTACCGGACTTATCCCGGATGAAATGGAGGCAAAAGCGGCGACTGCTGAGGAAATTAATTCTAAATACGGCAACTTGCAATTTTCTAAGGATGAGCAAGAGGGGATATTTTTTGAAGTGGGAGACTGCATTATTAGCGTGTATGCTAAGAATGAGTATTTCACGGTAGGGAAGTAGGAATTATAGCCTTTCGAGCGTAACATGAGGTGCTCTCGCTGGCATAGGGCATAGGGCATAGGGCATATGGCATAGGACTCGCCCCCATACCTCACGACGCTTGAGAACCGCTATAGGGTGGGCATTATTTGCCCACCTTGCTCAAATATCGGTGATTGAAATTAACCGCAAAGGCGCAGCGGTGGCGACTAGGAAATAGGTAGATGGGACAAGTGTTAGGTTGCCAAGACGAAAGGAGCGATCGCAAATCTTCTAGGATGGGAGTAGAACAAGAGTTTGAGTGTGTGCAATTGCTTAGCTTTTAGCTTTATGCCAAGTCATCACTAGATAGTTACGATCGTGTTCAACCCCATAACCAGTAGATAAAAACTCGTGTTTATTATAGAAAGCAACCGCTATTTTATTCTCCTCATAGACTGCTAAACTAATTGGAGATTTACAGTTTTGTTTAACCTGCGTCATCAATTTAGTCCCGCAGCCTTTGCGTTTATAATCTTTCAAAATATATAAAGAATCTATTTTTGTCTCAAGTTCATACTCACGAGCAAAGGCAAATCCAATTACTACATCACCATCCACTATAACCCATGCTTTAATAGACCATTTCTTATTATCTTCACCTTTGCCATTCAATAAATTCTTTTCTAGAGCATCTAGTACTTCCTGTAAAGCATCATCAGGCAGCAAGCCTAGTAATTTTTCTTCTGTTTTAAATATTTCTAAAACTTGATTAAGATGAATTGATTTATTATACTTTCTGATTTGGTAGTCCTGCAAAAGCAATGATGCAATTCGATATAACCCTTTATGCATAAGGATTAAAAAGGCGAAAAACCTTACTTCTGCACCACTACCTCTGATTTGTCCAACCATAGTTGATTTGTTCCCAAAATACAGTGAGCGCAATAAATGCCTAGCGTCACGCTTGTCTGTGTCAAGCCTAGACACAAACAAGATAAGACACATCTAGTATTGCAGGTAGCTACAGCTATATGGAGATGTGCAAGGCGGCTGCCCAAGCAATACCGATTGTATGCTCATCTATTCCGGTAAACTTCAAGCAATCCCAAAGTTCATTATAAAGCACAATACAGTCATCCCAAGATTCTAAATACTCTGAAATTGTTTTGTTAAAATTTTGGCTGTTCATTACCTCGTTAGGAATAGAAATGTTTAGACCCTTTTTAATTACTTTTACGATATCTTCCCTTCTCAATTTATTATCTGAAGATGTAATATATAAAACCCTCTCCGAAAAGATTCTGTAAATTTCCACTGCACTTGTGTTTTGACCAAGAAGAAGCGACAAGCTAGCCTCTTTAGTAAACTCTATTCCCTGTTTTCGATAAATTTCAACTACAATATCTTGTTGCCCTTTAAGGATTAAGTCCCGAATATCTTTTTTTTGCATAAAAAGTTTAACTATATAAATTAACACGAGGTATTATCTCACTTTTACTGTATTACTACATTAACCTGCAACAACTTGTAACACCTCAGCATTAGATCGCCCTACCACTCAACATCCTTAAGCCAATCTTCCAGCTATTTAATAAAAGCGCGTGGTGTAGCGTTACAATCTTTTAGCGATTTCTGGCCTGATGAGGGCATCTTGAGGAGATTATGTTGAACCAGCAATCTCCCTACCAGCTTCTCGCAGCCGCTCCACATCGCGCATCGGTGGTATACCAAAGAGCCGCTTGTACTCTCGGTTGAAGTGCGAGGAATCGTCATAACCCACACGGTAAGCTGCACTGGTAGCGTCAAGGTTTTGCCCCAGCATCAGACGGCGAGCTTCCTGCAGTCGCAGTTGCTTCTGGAACTGCAAGGGACTCATGGCAGTGACAGACTTGAAGTGATGGTGGAAGCTCGATACACTCATTCCAAGCTCTCGTGCGATGCTTTCAATCCGAAGCGGCTGGTTAAAGTCTTTACGAAGTCGATCGACTGCTCTAGCAATTTGGTGGGTGGAGCCACCCATAACTGCAATATGACGCAGCCTACCACCTTGCTCTCCCATCAGGAGTCGGTAAATGATTTCCCGCTTAATTAGTGGTGCCAGAACATGAGCTTCAGCAGGGGAATCTAGAAGCCTGACGAGCCGCACCACAGCGTCCAAAAGATTTGCATCCAACGGACTTACGTTAATCGCTTTGACATTGGCATCCCTTTGTGGTGAGGGATCGCCCGCCTCAACCATGACTGAACCAACAAGAGTGGGGTCGAGATCGAGGCGAAGGCTAAGGTACGGTAGCGCCTTAGACGCTTCCAGAATTTGGCTGGCGATCGGTAGTTCGACCGTCCCCAGCAGATAGTGCATCGGATCGTAGTGATAGCGATCGGTGCCCAGAAGAACTTCTTTGCTGCCCTGAGCGATCGCACAAAAGGCAGGGATAGAGACACTATGAACGCATTCCGAAGGTGAGGAGGAGCGGTTGAAGTGCAATCCTTGGAGCGGCTCAATCGTCCCATCATGACGGATCGCCTGTGCAATCCGCTCGGTCAGTTCGTCTCTGTGGGCTTGCGCTCTATCTGCCTCACGCTTTGCCTGCGGGTTGTTCATTAAATCCATATCGGACTTTTCACTCGTTTTGGCAGCGTTCATTTCTAAGTTTGTAGGATTGTACAACAATCTTAGACGATCGTTCTATTGCTTAGCCTTGAGGATTCTTAGAATGAAGCTAAAGCAATGAAAAATGTCCGGCTTCTTGTAAGCATTCTGGACTTTTATTCAAGAGAAAACTCTGTTTTGATTGGGCAAGAGACTCGCCTGCTAGCAACCCAAATGCCATCAAGGCTAACCTTGCTTATTAAAAAATCCATCCCTATTGATAGAGAAGCGATAAGTGCTCAATTTCTACCATTGGGACAGCCACCGAAATGGCATCAAGTGAAGGAATTAAGAAATGGACATTAAACGAAGTGGCTCACAGCCTTCCGCCAAAGGACCGGCTGAGTATTTTACCGGCACTGTCCGCATTGACCCCCTGTTCCAGGCAAACGATCCAGCACGCACGTCTGGCGCCAGTGTCACGTTTGAGCCTGGTGCTCGGACAGCATGGCACACCCACCCATTGGGACAGACCTTGATCGTGACGGCTGGCTGTGGACTCGTACAGCGCTGGGGTGGCTCGATCGAGCAAATTCGACCCGGAGACGTGATCTGGTTCTCGCCGGGTGACAAGCATTGGCACGGTGCCACGCCAACCACGGCGATGACGCACATTGCCATTCAAGAGGCGCTCGACGGCAAGCCTGTGGACTGGCTGGAAAAGGTCAGCGACGAGCAATATCACAACTGATATCCGCATCCGGCGGTTTTAAGACCTTGTTGAGATGAAGAATTGAAGGAACAAATAATGACCATGAAAGAGAATGAAAACTACACAGGAAAGGTTGCGTTTGTGACCGGAGGAGCGAGTGGCATCGGTCGAGCTGCGGCGCTGGCGTTTGCCCGTGAAGGTGCCAGCGTGGTGGTCGCTGACATCTCAGAACAGGGCAATCAAGAAACAGCTCACACGATCAAAGAACTCGGCGGTCGGGCGATCGCCGTCAGGTGCGATGTGACGCGGGTACAGGACGTGAAGGCGGCTCTGGACAAGACCGTTGAGGCTTTCGGGCGGCTGGACTTCGCCTTCAACAATGCGGGCATCGAGCCGAGGAAGGCAGCTCCGACTGCGGAGTACGAGGAGGAGGAGTGGAACCGGATTATCGACATCAACCTCCGCGGCGTTTTCCTGTGCATGAAGCACGAGATCCCGCTGATCCTCAAGCACGGAGGCGGCGCGATCGTCAACACGTCCTCGGGCGCAGGAATCATCGGCATCAAGGGCAGCCCCGCGTACACCGCCGCGAAACATGGCGTGATCGGACTGACCAAGGCAGCGGCCCTCGACTACGCCGCGCTGAACATCCGCGTCAACGCCGTCTGTCCCGGCTACATCGACACCCCGATGATGGGTCGCTTCACCGGCGACACGGACGAAGGGCGCGCCAAGGTGGTTGCGGAGGAGCCAGTCGGACGGATGGGCACGCCTGAAGAGATCGCTGCCGCTGTCCTCTGGCTGTGTTCGGACTCGTCTGCCTTCGTGATTGGGCACGCCCTGGTTATCGACGGGGGTCAAACGGTGCAGTGATGTTCGTTGCCAAGACGATCGAACCCTAAACGCACGACAACAAAGCATTGTCGCGATCGCCACCTTCACCGCTAACGGATGACTCATATCGCTACTCAGGAGGTACTCGACCGCAAACCCGTGGACTGGCTGGAAAAAGTCAGCGACGAACAATACCAGGACAGATTCAAGACCGAGTAGAAGTAAACCAGCTTATCTTTCAGATTGGAGCATCCTTATTATGTACAACGCCAAAGCTTACTCCGCAGCCAGTGCAACATCACCGCTGGCCTCCGACACGATCGCACGGCGCGATCCAACCGAACACGACGTTCAAATCGAAATCCTCTTCTGCGGCATCTGCCATTCCGATCTTCACATGGTGCGAAACGAGTGGGGCGGCGGCACGGTCTACCCGATCGTTCCCGGTCATGAGATGGTGGGACGGGTCACTCAGGTTGGCTCGGCAGTGACGAAGTACAAGCCTGGTGATCTGGCAGGAGTCGGCTGCATGGTTGATTCGGATGGAACCTGTCCCCAGTGCAAAGCTAACCTTGAACAGTTCTGCCCGAACCTGACGCTCACCTACAATTCCCCAGACAAGCACAAGACTGCTCCAGTCACCTATGGTGGTTACTCCGATAGCATCGTCGTCGATGAACGCTTCGTTCTGCGCGTTCCCACCAACCTCGATCTCCCTGGAGTCGCGCCACTCCTGTGCGCCGGAATCACCACCTACTCGCCCCTGCGCCACTGGGGCGTTACCGAGGGCAAGAAAGTTGGCGTGGTCGGTCTGGGAGGATTGGGACACATGGGCGTGAAGTTCGCTCGTGCCTTCGGCGCTCATGTCGTCGTCTTCACAACCTCGCCCGGTAAGACGGAAGATGCGCTCCGCCTCGGTGCCCACGAAGTCGTGGTTTCCCGCAATGCCGACGAAATGCAAAAGCACGCTGGCAGCTTCGATTTCATCCTCGACACCGTTTCAGCCAAGCACGACATCAACGCCTATCTCAACCTGCTTCGCCTCGACGGCAACATCACCCTTGTCGGTTTACCTGAGAAGCCCCTGGAGGTCGCGGCATTCAGCCTGATCGTGGCCCGCCGCAGTCTCTCCGGCTCTAGCATCGGCGGCATCGCCGAAACCCAGGAGATGCTCGACTTCTGCGGCGAACATAACATCACCGCCGATGTCGAAGTCATCCCCATCCAGAAGGCCAACGAAGCTTACGAAAGACTGCTCAAGTCCGATGTGAAATACCGCTTCTGTATCGATATGGCATCGCTGAAATCTGAATAACTGAGTTGGGACGGTGGAGGCTCGAAGGAGTCGTCATGCAGAAGCACAAACTTGGTAACAGCAACTATTCGCAGAGGAGGTGAGTGTGGATACCACACGCTTGGAGGCATTTAGCGACGGTGTTTTTGCGATCGCCATCACCCTGCTGGTGCTCGAAATCAAAGTGCCGCCACCGGATACGGCGCTTGGGGCAGCACTCCTCCAGCTCTGGCCGTCTTACCTCGCCTACGTGGTGAGCTTTGTGGTGATCGGCGCAATCTGGATCAACCACCACGCCATGTTCAAACACATCGTCCGCGTGGATGGAATGCTGTTGCTGCTGAACGTCCTCCACCTGATGCTCATTGCATTTCTGCCGTTCCCAACTGCCGTGCTTGCCGAAGCGTTTCACCGAGGAACAGACGAACCCGTTGCTGCTGCGTTCTACGGTGGAATCTTGACCGTCATTGGTATCTTCATCAACGCCATGTGGCGGTATGCGGCTCGTGGGAATCGGCTGCTGAGCACCCACCTCACAGCAACAAAGGTACGGCAGATCGGTCGGCGGTTCCTCATCGGGCCGATCGTTTACGCGATCACCACCGCGATCGCGCTAGTCGTGCCCTGGCTGGCGCTGCTGATCTACATCCTCCTCAACGTCTTCTATCTCTGGCCTCGCTGGGGTAACGAGAGCGCCCCGTCCCGCATCGGCGACCCCACTGCGAGTAGGGATCGCAGCGAAGGCGACTAACAACGACGAGATCGATCAACGGCGAACAATATCAGTTCCACATCAAAGGAGAAAAACAATGCAAAAACGAAAACTTGGAAACAGTAACTTAGAAGTCTCGGCGATCGGGCTTGGCTGTATGGGAATGAGCTTTTCCTATGGCCCGCCCAAAGACATACAGGAGATGACTGCTCTTCTGGGGGCTGCGGTCGATCGCGGCATTACATTCTTTGACACTGCCGAAGTCTACGGCCCGTACTTGAACGAAGAACTGGTGGGTGAAGCCCTTGCTCCCTTCCGCGATCGAGTGGTCATTGCCACCAAATTTGGGTTCGACATCAGTCCGAATTCCGATCCTCGCGGCATGAAAGGTTCACCCGGGCTCAATAGCCGACCGGAGCATATCAAGGAAGCCGTGGAGGGATCGCTCAAGCGGCTCAAAGTTGAGGCGATCGACCTACTCTATCAGCACCGCGTTGACCCGAACGTGCCGATCGAAGACGTGGCGGGAGCAGTGAAGGAACTGATTCAGGAAGGTAAAGTGAAGCACTTCGGACTTTCTGAAGCGGGAGTGCAAACGATCCGTCGGGCCCACGCCGTTGTGCCAGTCACGGCTCTTCAGAGCGAATACTCGCTGTGGTGGAGAAAGCCTGAAGCGGAAGTGATACCGACCCTTGAGGAACTTGGCATCGGACTTGTCCCCTATAGCCCGCTGGGCAAAGGCTTCCTCACGGGCAAGATCGACGAAAACACGACCTTTGACAGCTCCGACTTCCGCAGCACTCTGGCTCGCTTCACACCCGAGGCTCTCAAGGCGAATCAAGCCCTGATCGATCTGCTTGGCAGTATTGCAGAACAGAAGCAGGTGACGCCCGCTCAGATCGCACTTGCCTGGCTGCTAGCTCAAAAGCCGTGGATTGTTCCGATTCCAGGCACCACAAAGCTGCATCGCTTGGATGAAAATATCGGGGCAGTCTGCGTCGAACTCACGCCTGCCGATCTACGTGACATCGATGATGCCGCGACCAAAATCACAGTACAAGGCGCGAGATACCCCGAAAAGTTAGAGCTTTTGACCGGTCGCTGAGTCCAGTTTTAGTCTCTGGGTCTGGCATAATCACCGCTTAAACCAGACCCAACTCATTATGACAGGTTGCGATCGGATGGCAGAGATCAACCCCGAACCATAACAGAGTTACTGACTGCTCATTAAAAATTATGAGTGGAAACCCCGTGCTTTGAGCATCGGCTTTACATTTTTGTTCCTAGACCTTTTTGTCACCCTCCCAGCCCCCAGAGAACACAGAAAAATGAGATAAAATGTGATATTTTAATAGTTAAAACGGAATTTCTTCCTCTTCATCTTCCACAGTCTTAGCCGTCATCCGCCAACTCGTAATATACTCAATTTGCACATCAATTTTGTTAATAACTTCCCCTAACCGCTTTTGGATGTATTGAGTCAGCGTCACCATAAAATCTAACTCAACTCCCACAGATACCGCAAGTTTTGCCAATTTAGCAAAATCTACCTTCAAAATTGAGGAACTAGATAACTTAAAATGGGGAGTATTTTCCTTATTTTGCACCAACATTGCTTTTTTAATGCGATCTTTCAGATGCTCAACTTCTGAATCCAGCAACTTCCATTCAGGCAAAATTTCTTTGTACCTTTCCCCCAATGCTGTTAAATCCTCACTCTCCGGTTCCGGCGCAATTTTCTTAGTAGATTTTCGCCGCTGCTGTACATTAGAATTTAACCGCCAACTAGCAATCTCCTCAACTTCAAAAGATGGATCGGCGATGAGTTCGCCTAACTGTTTTTGAATTTCTTTCGTCAGCGTTACCGGAAAATTTAACTCAATTTCCTCAGTTTGCGTCAGTTTAGCCAGGGTGAGAAAATCTACTTTCATCGTTATCGAACTGGAAAGATCAAAATAAGAAGTGTCTTTGAGCTTTTGGGCTAGCATCCCTGCTTTAATGCGTTCTTTCACTTCAGCGATTTCTGCATCTAGCGGCTTCCACTGAGATTCTTTTTCCTGATATTTTTCGCCCAATGCTGTCAAGTTTTCCGTTGCGGGTTCGGGGTAACATTGGGCAAGGATTTCTAGCAGGCGGCGATGCACTCCAGCTAAATAAACCGCGTCCATCTTAGCATATTCTAGCTGCTTATGGGTCAGGGGACGCTTTGCCCAATCGCCGCTTTGTTCTGTTTTATCTACATAAGCAATGCCGCAAAGTGTTTCTATTAAAGTTTTGAGTTGTCGATTAGGTAAGGGCAGAATGTAAGCTGGAATCTTTCTAGCCATTTTTAATGTGCAAGTGACATTTTGAGCCTCGTCATTGCCGAGAAATCGGATGTCATAGCTGGCGTTGTGCAAGACTTTTTCAATATTTGGATTGACCATGATTTGGTTGATGAAATCTTTTGCCAATTCAGGTTTATCCAAGACATCGAGTAGAAAAGTGGCATCTCCCGTCGCATCTGTGGAGTCAGCTAACACCTGAATCAGAGATAATCTGGGGTTGGATTTATAGTCAGCGATTTCTGTATCCACCCACAGGATTTTAGCTTGGGCCAATTTAGCTATGAGTGCTTTGATGTCGTTTGCTGCTGTTAAATAAGGCATTTTTACCGACTTTTGCTATTAACTTTTTGATTCTCTTCTGCTATAGCAATTATCGGGTAGATTGTCAACGATTCAAGCGCCGGACATGGCATTGCCTTAGTCCTGGACACACGCAGACCTCAGAAATCCGGTTTCTTCCTATATTTCTCGTTCCTGTGCACAAAACTCGTAAAAACTGGGTTTTTAGCCTCCCGTTAAAAAAAGAATGCAGTCGATCGCACTATTGAAGATTCCCGCGAACTTCCTCTAAAAACCAGTTCCCTACTTCTGTATTGTCCGTCTGGCGGCTGCCGCGCAAACCTTCCTCTAATAAAGCAACTTTTAGCCCCGGCAAAACTTGAGATTCCGTCAGCCGTTCGCTTCCCCGGTTAGCAATTATTTTGAAAGCAATAACTTGCACTTTTTGTACGTCTACTACCCAATATTCAGACACTCCTAATTCTTCATAAATCGGCTCTTCAGAACTTGTGGTGATAAGTTTATCTAATCAAGTGCTAAAATGTTTAATGTTTTTGAGTGGTTAAATCTGTAAGTTATAAAGAGTCCGATGAAAAAGCTGACAAAAGACGTAACCGAAAGTTTTCAAAATTTGTAAACCCATAGCCTTGCCGTTTTATGAGCTTTATTTTATTGTTGATTCCTTCCATAGTTCCACTGGTAGAATGACTGATAAAGTAATTACAGATGGTTGGCAAATGGTCCGAAATAGTTTGAATAACTTTGCCATAAATTTTTGGGGCTTTTTGCAACCA
>NZ_JAUBQW010000232.1:0-4455 GCF_036701485.1 Microcoleus sp. Pol11C3
TCTATCCTTTCTCTGCGCTGTGCTTATCTCAATGGTCAACTTTCCGCTTGATGTATTTGCAAAAGTGAGATGCACCCCATATACTTCAACTTGGTAGACAACCCGCCTGTGTTGGAAAATGCAGTCAAGCTAACAATCATCAGCCCCATTTTGTTTATTGCCGGTCTGTATGAGTCTCCTTTTCAAGTCAAAGCCGAAAAGTCGAGATCCATTCAAGAAGAAGACGAAGGCAGAATCATCGAAGGCAGAATAGATATCTTAATTATGAAAGCAAACTTGTGGGTAACAGTAATTGAATCCAAACAACTTTCGTTTTCAACTGACGAAGCACTTGCCCAACTCCTGACATATATGCTGGCATATCCGAATCCAGAAAATCCTACTTTTGGAATGATTTCCACAGGTGCTAACTTCAATTTTGTCAAGTTAGTTAGAGGCGAAACTCCCCAGTATGCCCGATCGGCTGAATTTGTTATTTCCAATCCCGGCAATGAATTGTACCGGGTTTTGCAGATTTTAAAACGCCTGAGTCAACTGCCAGACTAGCAATAAAAGCCATTTTAAGCTATCTTTCAAAGCAGACAATATCTAATATCTCAAATTTCAAACTGGTGCGAGCATGGTAAATTACTGGATAGTCGGCGCTGTGGCAATAGCTTCTGTCTGCTGGGCAGAAATAATACGAGACTTTTATCACGTCGTGTCCCATTATTGGGCACCCCTGCAAAAGCTGCACACTTGGCATCACCGCGTTTTCCGCCCGAATTTGACAGCCGTCAGCGAGACAATTTACAAGCAAGCACACTGGCGTCACGACGTACCCGAAGCTGCGGCGATGATGATTTTGGGGTTGTTGCTGTGGGTTGTAGCTTATTTTGGGCTGCCGGAATATCACTGGGGCGCAGCAGCGGGTTGTATTTATACTTTAGGCTTTTTGTTGAGCGCGATCGCCCGCGCGTGCGGCATCAAAGGCGCAGACGAATTAACCGACCTCACCCACCAACCGGGAGACTTTCTGACTCCCCCTGGCAAGTGGTTAGTTAATAAACCTTATCACTGGCGGCATCACTTCGACAATCAAAATGCTTACTATTGCGGTACTTTCACCTTAATAGATAAACTTATGGGTACAGCACTTTCTCTCAAAGGCAAAACTGTAGCCGTCACCGGTGCATCGGGAACTTTAGGACGTTTGCTTCTCAAACACCTGCACAAAGCTGGTGCAAAAGTGATCGCCCTCTCCTCTAGAAATGAGGAAATTACTTTGAATGTAGACGGCGAAAATTTGCCAGTAAAAACAGTAACTTGGCAAGCTGGCCAAGAGGCAGACTTAGCCGTATTGTTAGAAAAAATCGATATTCTTGTAATCAATCACGGGATTAACGTACAGGGAGAAAGAACAGGAGAGGCGATCGCAAACTCCTACGAAATTAACACTTTTTCCGCGTGGCGGCTGATGGAACTCTTTTTCTTAACAGTCCGCACTAACGAAAACATCGCTTGCAAAGAAGTCTGGATCAACACTTCCGAAGCAGAAGTAATTCCCGCTGTCAGTCCCCTGTACGAACTCAGCAAACGAGCCCTGGGAGATTTAGTCACCCTGCGCCGGCTGGACGCACCCTGCATCGTTCGTAAATTGATTTTAGGGCCGTTTAAAAGCAACTTAAACCCGATCGGCATCATGTCTCCCGACTGGGTAGCGCAGCAAATTGTCAAACAAGCTAAAGCTGATGCCCGCAATATCATCGTGACAATTAATCCTTTGACTTTTCTCGTTTTCCCAGTTAAAGAATTCTTTGTTTCTATATATTTCCAAATCTTCAGCAGGAAGGCGATTTCACAGATTAAAGCAGCGGCGTCGTCGGAAAAATCTAGCGTGGAAGCCAAGATTAATTGACAAACAAGAAACCCGGTTTTTTCAACAAACCGGGTTTCTAAGGATCGCGAATTAAATAATTTACACAAGATTGTGGGGTGTCCCGCCCGCCCTTTCTGGACGGGCGGGACGCCCATCCCACAAGAACCATCAAAATTGTAAGTTATTTAATTCTCATTCCTAACTTGGGATCTTATACCAAATGCGGCTTTCATACCCTTTTATTCTTTAGTCCGCGTCGGCGAACGAAAGTTTGTATAGGATCGGTTTCAACCGCCGAGTCTTATCTAATTACTAACCTCAGCCATTTCAATGACTCGGCCGTCGTAATCCTTGACCAAAAAATTCAGCGGTTTTTCCCGGCGAATTTTATAACTAATACCGCGAGTTTGTACCCTCATCAATAGCTGATCCAAACAATCGCGATCGAAACAAACATGACGTTCGCGATTTTTTTCCCCTACACCGGCGCCGCTAATGATATGCAACTGCGTATTTTTCATCAACTGATACCACAAACCCTCGGGAATCCCCATCGTTTGAGTGCTCGTTGCCCTCCCGACATTCGGCGACAAATACAGCGGATCGATACCAGTTGTGCCCAAAGTTTGCTCGTAATTGTAGTAGTAGTGCAGCGGCACTTCTGCTACTGGCAGGTTTAGCATACCTTCATAAAACTCCCTGGCTTGTCCGAGATCCGATACCATCACTGTGTGTACCTTCGGAGCACTGGTGAGAAACATCCACATCGCCCCGGCATAGGCGGCCAGCAGCATCACCATAATCCCTTGAGTAGAAAACAAGCTGTCCAGGGGCAGGGACGGCAAAAAAGAGCTCAAGTACACAGGCTGAAGTCCAAAAGCAATAAAACTAACTGCTACAGTCATGAATTATAAGAAAGGGTAAACAACGAAATTTATCAAGATTGCAGTCGCGATCGCCCGCGAGACTTAAACTATTAGCTTAGCCATCTATGTTAGCAAAAACTAGCGGTTAAGCCCTACCCGATGAAAGTCTTTGTATACGGCACACTCAAACCGGGCGAGTCCAACTACCTCCGCTACTGCGAAGGAAAAGTTGTGGATGCTTGCCCCGCGATCGCCCGCGGTCAACTTTTTGCGCTGCCGATCGGCTATCCTGCGATGATGGCCGGAGATGGCACAGTCTGCGGTTTTCTCCTCTGTTTCGCAAACTCGGCTATTTTGGACGATTTAGACCGACTTGAAGACTATCATCCGCTGCGGGAACCGACACAAAACGAATATCAGCGACAGGAAATCGAAATCTTCGATCGACACCTCAAACCTTTAGGCACCGCTTGGGCATACTTCATGTTACCCGATCGCGTTCGTGCTCTAGGAGGCATCTGCCTGCCCCACGGCAGGTGGGAAAATAGGTTTTTCACCAAATAAGGTGGTTAATGCCGATGAGCTTAGGAATGAGAATTAAATAACCTGCAATGCGTGATTTTATTGTGGGATGGGCGTCTCGCCCGTCCAGAAAGGGCGGGCGGGACGCCGAACCTCTACTCCCCACAAACTTGTGTAAATTATTTAATTCGCGATCCTTAGTAAATTGCCATTGCAGGGGGCGAAGGTGGCTCAAACCTGTAACCGTAACCCCGAATAGTTTTAATAAACTGCGATCCTGTAGCATCAACTTCAATCATTTTCTTGCGAATCTGACCGATATGTACGCTAACAACTTTCTCTTCTCCTGTGCTGTTGCAGTTCCACCCCCCAAATTTTTTCAATTAGCTGTTGGCGACTCCAAGATTGACCAGAATGACTTGCCAAAAAATACAATATCTTAAATTCCAAGGTTGTTAACTTGATAATTTGGTCGTTGAGTGTTGCTTCCCGACGCGCTGAATCGATCGCAAATTGATCGAATACAATCCGTGATGGATTCACAGGCCTCATCCGTCTCAACACAACTTCGATCCGAATTGCTAACTCCGCCAAACCAAAGGGTTTGCAGATATAGTCATCAGCACCGGCAGACAGGACTTTAAGTCGATCGGCTTCGTCTGTGCGGCTGCTTAGCATGACCACAAAAACATTAGTACGGCGCTGCATTTCCTGGCAAAGATGATAGCCTGTAGTATCCGGCAAATTCCAATCGAGAACTACTAGCATTGGCTTGAATTCCTCAAACAATTCTAAAGCCGTCTCGCCATCTTCTGCCGAATCTACTTGATATTTCTGATTTAAAAAACGATGAACTAGAGTGCGGATGGATGGGTCATCATCCACAACGAGAATCTTGGGAGTAGTATCAATAGTCATCACAAAAAATTTTTTTCTTGTCAATTTAAAGCTGGCAATTACAGAACAGCTTTAGTCCAGCATAAACCCCAGCTCGCTCCAAATAACTGGTAATTCTTCAATCAACTTAGCTTGGAGGTCAAAAGGCTCTCCCATATCCCAAATTTTGACTTCTAGGTGTTCGCTAAATACGGTTATTTCAAGGTTGATCGGAGTTTCAAAGGGCAGATTTTTGTGGTAAGTGTTCAGGGGGGTAACGAGAGAATAAGGGTTTCAGGCGATAAAATCACTTGACTTAGCCTCCTAAGTTCA
>NZ_JAUBQW010000233.1:0-4448 GCF_036701485.1 Microcoleus sp. Pol11C3
TGTGCCACAAGTCTTAGCCCATCGTTGTGCATACCTGAATGGTCTCTTCACCATTTAATTTATCTACAAAGGTGACAGGCTCCCGATGGAACTTATGAAGTGTGGAGCAATCCACGAAAAGTTCAAGTAAGATTAGTGACTTTTTCAGATGTAGAAACACGGACAGAATTTAGGTTTGTGACTAATTTGCCTGAATCAGGAGAATTAACATACACCAATGAAGAAATTGGAGAAATTTACCAAAGAAGATGGCAGATTGAGTTGCTATGGAAATTCTTGAAAATGCATTTAAAGTTGTCTCGTTTTATCACTAAAAATACTAAGGGGATTCGGATACAAATCTATTCTTGATTGATTTGTTATTTGTTGCTTCAGTTGATTAAAGTTCCTGATGAAGTCGGGAATAAACTCTTAGAAAAATTGCGTTATTTACAGGCTTTCATGTGTGATAAAATTAGCTACATTCACTGGTTTAAAGAACTCGTTTTAATAGGCTAAAGTCAGCATTTGATAGGATTGGTATGTCTATTTTTAGAATTCTCTTAAGTAAGCATTCAACACTTCTGTTATTTTACGCTACCACACTATGAACAACCCCGAAAATCCTCGACTACCGCTGCCGCCTTTTGATAATGAATCCGCCATCCAAAAAGTCCAAATCGCATTTATATGCTTGGAACACTCGCAACCCAGAACGAGTATCACTCGCTTACACGCCAGATAGCGTTTGGCGCAACCGCTGTGAATTTCGGCGTTGCTGAACTAGGGTATGATGAAGTGGTCGTCGGAGCGTCACAAATCACACACATTTAAAAGGAATATTATGCAATGCCCGGAATGTCAGTCAACTCATATCAATAAAAATGGTCATAAAAAAGGCAAGCAGAATTATATTGGCGTCAGATGTAAAAGACAATTTATAAAAAATTATCAATTTCACAAAGGATACTCGGAAGAAGTGAAACGCGAATGTCTAAAAATGTATGTTAATGGCATGGGTTTTCGAGCCATTGAAAGAGTCAAAAATGTGCATCATACTACAATTATTAATTGGGTAAAACAAGCTGGAGAACTGTTGCCAGATTGTTACGCTCCAGAAATAAATCCCGAAGTGGGAGAATTAGATGAGTTACAAACATTTGTCGGTTCAAAAAAAAAACCTGGCTGTGGACAGCGGTAGACCATTTTAAGCCAGGTATTTTAGGATGGGTTTTAGGCGACCATAGCGCCAAAACTTTTGAACCACTATGGGATATTGTTAGTAAATGGAACTGCTATTTTTATGTGACAGAAGGCTGGAAAGTTTACCCAATTTTTGTTTCGGAGGGAGAGCAAATTATTAGCAAAACTTATATGACAAGAGTGGAGGGTGAAAATACAAGACTCAGACATTACTTGGCTCGGCTAAAAAGAAAAACTCTTTGTTATTCTAAGTCGTCACAAATGCTAGGACATTCAATTAAATTACTAATTCATTATCTGAAATTTGGAGATGTGCCAATTCCCCATCAAAATCCAAGAAATCATTTTCGGCTCCAATTTCGCATTTTTTCTCGTCTCATACCCTGATTCAGCAACGCCTGAATTTCTATCTGGTCGTGATGCGATCGTACAGTTCTTGACACGTAAATGGCTTAAAGAATTGGACTACCGTCTTATCAAGGAGCTTTGGACTTTTGGGGATAACCGAATGACTGTCCGGTTTGCTTGCGAATAACATAATGATGCCGGCAACTGGTTCCGTTCCTACGGTAATGAAAATTGGGAGTTCGATGAACAGGGATTCATGCGGTGGCGTATTGCCAGCATTAACGACCTGCCAATTCAGGAGAGCGAAAGCGATCGCCACTCTCGGAGTACAGCGATCGCACAAAATCAAGAGAATCCTTACCGCTAAGCCTCTTCTTTTAACCCATCTTCCAACAGTATCCACTTTCTGGCGCCCCGTCTTTGCCGCCAACATCGACAGTTTGCAGTGCAGAGTTTCAGACATATCCACAGTAAACCTGACCGTCGCTTCTTTATGGGGTGCTTGGAGGCGGTGAGTCAGGCTACTTTCCTTTGATTGAACGGGATGGGTTCGGGCACGGGTGCGGACGGTATTGGCGGTGCTGGTGCTGGCAATGCAGCTTCCGCTGCTGGCAGTGTTTCCGATGTTAGTGATGCTATTGGTTTTGCGGGCGGTAGAGCTTCCGTTCCATTGGCTGTGTTTCCAGCGCGAGCGGTGTTACTTCCGATGCTGTTGGTGCAGCTTCCGCTGGATCGAGGCATGATAAGTGCGATCGCGCGAGGCTAATATTGCTGAATACGACTTGGGTTGAATTGTTTTTTATGAATTGCTCACCGCATCAACCGTACCTAATTTCAGCAGCGCCAAAAGTTCTAGTTGCTCCGCAGATCCACTGGGTTATTGTGACTTCGATCGCTTGTAACGCGGACTTGGCTTACCCACCACCTTCAGTATTATCACGGAAAAATAGCAGCACCATCACTTGCTCTTAAGGGAAACAAGGAGATGATTGAGGTGTCGAGTTCAAAACAATCCCATGTCTCCACTCAACCTTCTCCCCGGCGCTATCAACGAAATCATCGCTGCTGTCACCGATACTCACAGCCTGACTAAAGCTGACCGCTACGGCATGATGGCTGCCATCCTCGATGAGTCCACCAGCGAAGAAGAACGCGGCTCGCTCGACCGCCTGATCCGCTCCCTAGTCAAAGGTCGGATTCGAGTCACTGACGAACTCTCCATTGTCTCGTAACCAGAAAGCTGCTTGAGAACTCGACACTCTACAGCGGCTTTCCGTTGGGAAAGTTTAAACAATTGAAATACTCATCGATACAACTTTCTAGGGATAGCTTTTTGTATAATGCACTCTTGACACAGGCTTAGCATTCGCAACTTCACCAACATCATGACGGATAGCATCCAGCATCTCATCGAGCCGCACATTCAAGATTTGGGTGGATTCCAAGCCCGCCGCCTGCTTCCCTCAGACGTTCTAACACTGGTTGGCCCGTTCATCTTTTTTGACCATCTCGGCCCTGCGGTGTTTCCACCGGGTCGGGGCGTGGATGTCAGGCCGCACCCGCACATCAACTTAGCAACCGTCACTTACTTGTTTGAAGGCGTTTTGCTGCACCGCGATAGTGTCGGTAGCGTTCAAGAAATCCGCCCCGGCGCGGTGAACTGGATGACGGCAGGGCGAGGCATTGTTCACTCGGAACGCACGCCAGACGACGATCGCAACAAAGAAGCCATCCTGCACGGCATCCAAACCTGGATAGCGCTTCCCGACGAATACGAAGAAACAGAACCTTGGTTTCGGCACCATCCAGCTTCTGAGCTACCTGTTTGGGAGGATGCAGGAGTTTCCTTCACCCTGATTGCGGGTGAGGCTTACGGTCGCACTTCCCCAGTCCAAATATTTTCACCCATGATTTATCTGGACGTGCAACTGACTCCAGGCTCGCAATTTACCTTACCGGGCAATTACAGCGAACAGGCGGTTTACAGCGTAACAGAAGGGCTTGCGATCGATGGAGAGCCTTTAGAACAGCATCAGTTGGCGGTTCTAACTTCAGGCACATCGGCAAACATTTCTGCTTCAGGCACGGCTCGCTGTATTGTGATTGGCGGCGAACCTGTCGGCGAGCGGCATAAGTGGTGGAATTTTGTTTCGAGCCGGCGCGAGCGCATTGAGCAAGCCAAACTCGATTGGAAAGAGGGGCGGTTCGGTCAAGTTCCTCAAGAGACAGAGTTTATCCCGCTGCCAGAAGAACCGGCTTCTCAAAGGGAACAGCCGTTGTGAATAGCCGCAGCAATTTAAATTAAGGAACTGTTTTTAGATTCAGAATCCGTCTTTTTTACTCCACTATTAGCGGATGTTATTCCTAAACTTTTGAAACGCGCGATTAAGGAGAGAGGCCGAAATCTTCCGGTTTCCACAAACTCGATGTCGCGCGACCGAACATGAGAACATCCTGGATTTGCTCTTCGGTCATGCTTTCATAGAACAGCCAAACTTTGGTGGGTGCAAGTTTTCCCAACAACTCTATAGCTTCAGCTTTGAGCTTTGTTCCCTTTACTGCACGACTGAGAAACACCACCGCTTGGGTGTGCCTTGTCTCACCGAATGAATCGAGCAGGGGGCGATCGCCATTTTTTCTGTCAACCAGAAAGCCTAAGCCATTTTTAAATTTATGATGTTTATACCATTTTTTTAAAGATGTGATAGACTTGTATGAAAAGTAAAGGAGAGAATTACAATGTCTGGTCGTCCTCATATAAAGATTAGCGAATCTGGAGAAAATTTGCGAAAAATACTCAAAAAACAAAAAATAATCCTAGCTTATAATAGAGTCCAAATGCTTTATTTAGGGCTTGCTGAATAATCGATCGCAAACTATGAATAGGAGCGACCGATATATTCAAACTCAACTAAAGA
>NZ_JAUBQW010000234.1:0-4411 GCF_036701485.1 Microcoleus sp. Pol11C3
TTATCTTTAGTTGAGTTTGAATATATCGGTCGCTCCTATTCATAGTTTGCGATCGATTATTCAGCAAGCCCTAAGTACGGAGAAATGGGTTTTTTGAACTTTATGATTTTCCGGGCGGCACAAGAAAATCGACTGCGGGTGCACAATGTGGATATGCAGTTGTTGATGCCGGATTTTGACCAGGATTTGCTGAGGAAGCGGTTTCCGGTGGAAGAAAGCGGGCCTGCTGGCGATCGCACTCAGGCGACGGTGATTCACTGGTGCGGGCCGAAGCCGACTTTATCTACTGAGAAAGTTTACTCGGAACCGATGAATTTTTGTCGCCGCAAGTGTGAGGAGGATGTTTGGAACCGCACGGGTTTGGCGGCGGAGATGTCGTTGCAAGTTGAGGATTTACAGCGATCGATCTACGTGTATAAGAATAAGTTTAAGAAGAAGTTTCGGCAGTTGACTGGTAAGTAGATTAGGACTGGCGCGGGCGAGAAATCGGGCAGATCCCTCGATTTCTCGCCACCAAATCCAGATTTTTCTAATAGTCTTTTGTCAAGAGGCTTTTTTTTACCGCAGATGTCAGCGGATGAACGTGGCTGCACGCGGATTTTGGCTTACCCATCCAGGGGCAAACTTGGCCCGGCTGGGGGTAAAACTTGGCGGTGAACGCTTATTTTGTGGCTTTCCCGCTGAGTTTGCATTTCGACGGCGATCGCCTCAAATTCGACTTCCATGCAGCCGTAGGGAATCTCTAACTCGACACTTGCTCGAACATTTCCCAACCCGTTAGCTTTAAATTCGGTAATCCAGCGCGGCCCGTCAAGAATCAGGTAGGTTTGTCGATCGTATACCCAAACTTTCACATAAATCCGGGGCATTAATTCCGGAAGCTGCACTTGCACTTTTACAGCCTGGCCCGCGAGGATTTCGGCGCGTGGCAATTCCAAAATAGGCATCGGTACTAACTCGTCTTCTGGCAAAACGTAGGGAGTCGGGGGAGTTACTTCTGCTGCGACAGTTGTGGTTTTTTGAGCAACTTGTTTTGGCTGCGGGGGCTCATCAAAAACGACAAATTCTCTGGCTTCCGGGCTAGTGGATTTGGGGTCGGAATTTGTTTCCGTGGTTTCGGGTTGCTGCTGGGTTGGGCTGCTTTCTTCCACAACGGCAATTTGGTCGCTGCTATTAGCGGCGGTTTTTGGAGTTGGGGACAGGGTGGTTGCTTTGAGCCATTCGGGGGATTCGCCGTTGCTGGCTAAGGAACTCAGCCGCGACCAAAATCTATTTTGGACGTTTAAAGTTTGAAATGCCTGTTTTGTGGGTCCTGGGGGAGTTTCTGGGGCTGTTGTTGCTAATTCTGGGCTGTTTTCGATTTTTTGGTCAATCGCTGCGATTTCGGCTGTCTGAGTGGGATTCGGGAGGTCTAAAGGTTTGGTTTGCGGGTCGATCGACTCTGGGGCAGTTCGAGGCGAATTGGAGATTTCCGACAGCAATTGCACTCGGCTGCTGTCGGGCAGTTTGTTACCAAATGCGGGCAGTTCTAGACCGCCTGGACTTGGGGTGTGACGCGAAGCCAAGAGAGGGGGTAGGGCTTCAGTGGTTGGGGCTTCAGCGGGGGAGGGAGGGTCTAAGGATTTTTCTACTAGCTTGAGGAAGGATATATTTTTGGCGCTTCCAGACGGTTTTGAGGCTGTTGGGGAGGGTTCGGCTTGATGCTTTTCTTCGATGAAATTGTCTTTAATTTCCTGTAGAAGGTGCTCTAAACGGGCTGTAATTGTGAATAGTTTGGTGGCTAGGGTGACGCCGCCGCTGCTGAGAATTGCTTCTCCTAATATTAGGCGACTTTTGCACTCGGTTGGGATGTAGGTGACGCAGGCAAAGATGCAGGGGGGAACTTGTTCTGGCATCGGCTGCTGGATTTCTGCGAGAATTTTTGAGGTTTGGGGGTCGCGCAGGTAAATTTGCAGTTGTGCTGAACCGATGAGTTGTTTGAGTTCTATCGCTTCGGATTCGGGGATGAGAGTTGCTGTTTTTCTGCTTTGTTGGGGGGGTTGGGGAATGTCGATTTTGCCGGAAATGATTAAGGGGCGACCGAGTTGGGTGACGAAGGTTTCTCGATCGAGAGCGAGTTCGAGTTTGACGCCCGGTTTGGGTTCGGCGGTTTGGGGAATTGGGAATTGGTAGATTTTGGTCTGCTGCGGTGCCTCAGCGGCTGCTGGGATTGGGGTTGGTGCGGGGCGATCGACCGGTGCTGCAATTTGTGGGGCTGGGCGATCGACCGATGCTGCGATTTGTGGTGCTGCGGGGGAAGTTGCGGGTTCGGTTTGGTCGATCGGCGGTAGGGGTTCGGAGGTTTCCGATTCTGCAGGCAATACTTCCAACTGAACGCCGTACTGCCAAGGTTTTAGTGGTGTTGATTGGGGATCGGGCAAGCAGGAGAGTTCCCACAGTCCGGGTTTGAGCCTGGTGTAGGGAATGATCACGACTAATCCTTCGGGGTTGGTGCGGGCTGATCGGCTTTGGACTTTCCGCTGCGCCCCTTCGTCGAAGGAGGTATGGGTAACGCGAATTTCGATGTCGGTGTTGGGGTGCTGAATGCGAGCAACAACACGGTATTTACCTTCTAGAATTTCCACGTCGGAGGTTTCTAGGGGCAACCAGGCGCGATCGCCTTCTTTCTGTAGCAAAAATTCTAATTTTTTCATCTTTCTTTCCCCTTGAAGGCTCCCGCTTGATTCGTCACAGGTTGGTGGTGGTTTGTTGAGCGACAGCTACAGATATTAAATTACTTATGTTTTATAGCCTATCACCACTGTCGGTCAAGAGGCCCACTTACCAAGGACTGCCGATCATGCTGAATGCTGCCCAATAATACGGATGGGATAAATCTTTGCTGTCGAGTTTGGGGATGGACGGGGGCAAGGGAATGTCGCCTCGGGAACTTCGCAGTTGACCGCCTTCGATCGTCACTTTGCCTTCGATCGCGGCAATTTGTGCTTGCCTGAGAGCTTCAGCTTTAATGATTGGAGGGTCGTTTGGCCTGCGGATTTTTAACTGCTGGTAAAACTCTGTCATCAAAGCGAGAGTCCCCGCATCGCTGACGTACCACAAGCTGGCGAGGGCTGATTTTGCTCCTGATTGCAGCGCTAAACCGGCAAATCCGAGTTCTGCTTCTTTGTCTCCCAAGGCGGTTCTACAGGCGCTTAATACTAATAGTTCGAGGGGCGGATTGTTCCATTTTAAATCTCTCATTTGATCTAGTCTAAGTTGCGTGTCCCAAAATTGAATGTAGGAGTTATTTGGGGTTCCGGGGCGGAATTCGGCGTGGGTGGCGAGGTGGATGATTCCGTATTTTTGTTGCAGTCGCTGGGATTGCAAGTTGACTATGGTGAAATCTTCGTTGAGAAAGGATTGACCGGGCCACTGTCGGGCGATCGCGCCCAATTCTAACGGCACTGCCGGCAGCGGTTCTTTGTTTGCCGTTTCTGAAAAATTTGATGCTCCCATTGCTAGGACTTGGGCGTTTCTGAGGTCGGTGTAATTGCTGTCTGTGAATTTGAATGCGGGGATGCGGGTGAGGCTGTATTTTTGGATCAGAAATTGCTTTCCGTCGTGCATTGCTGCTAGGGGTACGGTTCGCAAACCTGCGCCGACGCAGAACAGCAAGGTTTCAATTTTTGCTGTTTGCAAATCTGTTTCTAGGGGTGCAACTATCCATTTGTATAGTTGTTGAGCTGGTTCTAAATAGGTAGTTGTGTTGAGTTTTACCGGGTTGGTGATTTCGCTGCCGAATTCTTGGACTACTGAGAGCAGTGTCTCTTGTTTGGCTTCGGGGACGCTGCGGTGAATGGGCGGGCGATCGGGCAATATTAAGATTAATTCTAGTTGGTCGGTGCGCGGGATAGCGTAAATTAAAGCTGGTTTTTTCTTGGTTTGAACTGCTAGGCGGGAGAGAGTTTTTGATATTGCTTGGGCAGTTTTCGCACGGGCCCCAAAGTCTTGTTCAAAGTATTTTTGATAGTCTTCTTCCCAGTTCTGTTCGATTCTGGTTACAGCTTCGGTGAGGTTTCCCTGATCGAGCAAATTTCTCATTTCTTGTCCGCCCAGTCCGCCCTGGCCTGTGTTTTGGGCAATTGTAGCGATGTTCGCCGTACTCCAGCAGAAAAATATTGCTGTCAAACAGTAAAAAATAGCTTTTTTAATTTTTTTCTGAGTCGTGTGTTTTTGGCGTTGGTGCTGGGATTGGTAGTGCATGATTTTGGGGCGGTTAAGGACGCCGTTGGCGGCAGCAGTTGGCAAAAGTTGGGATGTGGGTGGGAATATTTGACTGTGCTGGCGATCGCCAGCCCTGTCAAGGTGTCTGCTGAGCCTGGTCTGGAAGTCCTGTGTGCACGGCAGTCACCGATAGTGTATTCGGAAGAAC
>NZ_JAUBQW010000235.1:0-4407 GCF_036701485.1 Microcoleus sp. Pol11C3
TTGTTCGTAAGTCATCAGTTTTTCCTCTCGATCACCTGACTATTGCCCTTATTGGGGACTTTTGCAAGAGGTCTACTCTTACCTGGATGTCAAAGCCAGGCTTGCAGGAGGTGCAACTGTAATTATCGAAATGCAAGTTTTAAATGTAGCATCTTTTGCGAAATGGGTGGCTTACAATGCTGCAAAAACTTACTCTACTCAACTGATTCGCGGTCAAGGTTACTTTAAGTTAAAACCTGTAATTGCTTTGACAATTACTGATTTTGAAATGTTTGACAATGACCAAGAAGTAATTTCTCACTTTGTCTTCAAGGAGAAAAAGCGTTTATTTGATTATGTCGATCCAGAGATTGAACTGATCTTTATCGAATTGCCAAAATTCAATAAACAATTGGATGAGTTAGAGACTTTGACTGACAAGTGGATTTTTTTATGAAAAATGCTCCCAGTTTGGAAATAGTGCCGTTAACAATGGAAACAGTCTCGGAAATACAGCAAGCTTTTGCGATTGCCAATGAAACTAATTTGAATCCAGAGGAGTTGGCCGATTTAGAAGAACGTGAAATGTTTATTCTGGATCAGCAGGGTGCCTTGCTCAAGGGAATTGAAAAAGGAATCGCACAAGGCATTGTACAAGGCATTGTACAAGGCATTGTACAAGGCAGAGAAGAAGGACTTGCTCTAGGAATGAGAGAAAAGGCTCTAGGAATTGCTAGGCAACTTCTCAATGTTATTGACAATCAAACCATTAGTCAAACTACTGGTTTGAGTGTTGAAGATATCGAAAATTTGCGGGAGTAATGAAAGGAAGGGAAAAAGTGCGATCGCACAATTACTCTACCTTTTCTCGCTACTAGGATCAGCCTGGTAGCGTAGGTTTTTGAGGTTCTGCCTCTGTGATTGAGAATGACGCCAAATATTAACTCTCATCCATATAATAGTCAAGGATGAGTCTGCCCTCTCTCTAAAGGAAGATTTCATTAAACCCGTAAATTCCGTATGATGCTGTAAAAGTCAGTTAGAGGGGAAAGCTATCTCCGACTCTAGCTCCGAATAACTGACCAATCTTACAATATAAAAAAATACATCTCATGACATCAGTCACTCCCAATCAAACTTCCTCTCAATACGAAGTTACAGAGTCACAAGACAAAATTGAGTCTCTGGTAGAAGAAGTTAAGCCAGAAAGCGAACTCGATTTAGAGTTCCTCTACACCAGAGACATTGAATTCCGACAAGAAACAATTTATTTTATTGTAGTCGATCGCTTTTACGACGGCGACCCCGAAAATAACGAAGGCCCAAACCCAGAACTTTACGATCCAGAAGGCAAAGATTGGGGCAAATATTGGGGCGGCGACTTGCAAGGAGTTATCGACAAACTCGACTATTTAAAAGATATGGGTGTTACCGCCGTTTGGCTGACTCCACTGTTCGAGCAAGTTGAAGCATTATTTGTCGAACAAGCTGCAATTCACGGATACTGGACTAAAGATTTCAAGCGATTAAATCCCCGCTTTATTGCCAAAAGCGACAATCCTTCTATTAACCAAACACAAGAAAGTAAAGATACGGTATTTGACAAATTAGTAGACGAGTTGCACCAGCGAAACATGAAACTCGTACTCGATATTGTCTGCAATCACAGCAACCCAGATTTTAGCGGTAAAAAAGGGGAACTCTACGACGACGGCGTAAAAATAGCTGATTTTAACGACGATGAAGATGACTGGTATCACCACTATGGCGAAGTCAAAAACTGGGAAGATGAATGGCAAGTCCAAAACTGCGAACTGTCTGGTTTAGCAACTTTTAATGAAAACAATATTGCCTACCGCAATTACATTAAGTCAGCAATTAAACAATGGCTGGACAGAGGTGTTGATGCTTTGCGGGTTGATACAGTCAAGCATATGCCTATTTGGTTTTGGCAGGAATTTAATGCTGAAATTTTAGCACACAGACCTGATGTTTTCATTTTTGGCGAATGGATTTACAGCGATCCTCGAAATGATCGTTCTGTGGAATTTGTCAACGAGTCGGGGATGACTATTTTAGATTTTGGTCTGTGCGTGGCAATTCGAGAAGTATTGGGGAAGGGTGCGGGCGCGGGATTTAAGTTAGTGCAAGATGTCCTGAATTTGGATCACCGCTACTACGGGGCGACGGAGTTGATTACTTTTATTGACAACCACGATATGCCGAGGTTTCAGTCGTTGAATCCCGATCCAGAAATGCTGCAGTTGGCGATATGTTTAATTATGACGACTCGCGGCATTCCCTGCATTTATTACGGCACCGAACAGTCTCTGCATGATGATACAGATGGGGGAAATGACCCCTATAACCGCCCGATGATGGAAAAGTGGGATACTGATTCGCCAATTTACCGAGCTGTGCGATTGCTGTCGGGATTGCGGCGGCTGAATCCAGCTATTTCGATGGGGAGTCAGTGGCAAAAATATCTAACTGCTGATGTTTATTGTTACGTGCGTCGCTATCGCGATTCTGTGGTGTTTGTAGCCATGAATCGTGGCAATTCAGTTACAATTAAAGAGGTGGATACTGAGCTGCCTGATGGAGAGCATACGGAGGTTTTATCGCGCCGTAAGTTTGAAGTTAAAGATGGAATGCTGTACAACTTAGAGTTTGGTTCGCAGGAAGTAATGATTTTTAGCCGCGTCGGAGAGCGAGTTAAGGCGAAAACTATTGTGCGGGCGCAGCTTAACAGCGTTAAAACTCAGCCTGGGGAAAGAATTGTTGTGATTGGAGATTGTCCTGAATTGGGGAATTGGGATATTAGTAAGGGTTACCCGTTGGAGTATATCAATACTAATACTTGGTTTGGGGAAATTCCTTTTAATGAAAGTGCAGGAAAGTTGATTTCTTATAAGTATGCGCTGCTACGGGAAGGACTGTCCCCGCTGCGAGAAAATCTGGTTTGTCGCCGCTGGGTTTTAGTTTCGGAAGGGACTGTGAAATGGCGGGATAAGTGGGCCAGTGGACGGGAGTCTTAATATTTTTGAGTTTTAAGTGAGACATTCCTGGATGCATAAACCGGGTTTTATGGACGAAAATACGGCGTTGCTGAATCAAGGTATGAATACCCCAGGAATGGGAATATCGTGAAATTTCAAGTAATGTAAGCTGTTGCACATTTAAACTGTGATACAAGCATTGCCCTTATTTTTGATTTTGCGAGCCCATTTAATTATTAATTGCCATTCATTTAAGAGGCGGTGCAATAAATACTCTAACTCTTCAATAGATGTAAAAAGTCGATTGGCAATATATTCTTTTGCCGAATGCCATACTAATTCAATTAAGTTATAGTCGGGGCTGTATTCGGGGAGGAATTCTAAATGAAGGTTAGGCATTTCTATTGCAATTATTTTCAGGTACTCTTCTTTCTTGTGAAAACTAGCATTATCAAGAATAATCACTATTTTGGCTCCTTTATTCGCAAATTCTGAGGCTTGATTACCTGCTGACACCCATTCATTAATTAGCTCTTCATAAAACAGTTTTAGCACTTGATAAAAATTATACGACTTGCCTTTTTTGAGGAACTCTACCCACCTTTTTTTATCCGAATTCCTCACTCCTCCCATTACATTAACTCTGCCTTTTCTCCGGTCTCCTCGGGCTTTTTTTCGGCTGCCTTTTTTACACCAGTTCTTTCTTCTGGTGACTCTTAAACTAAATCCACTCTCGTCCCAAAACCATACCTGTAGTCGTCCTGGCGTTTATTTTTCTATTTTTAAATATTCGGCTATCTTTATTTTAAACGCTGTTTTTTTTTCGGGATTTCTCTTCGACTCTAGGCTATACTTAGCCCAGATGTACACATACTTTTTTTTCTTTAATATCCTCCTAACTTGTCCTCCAGTTAATTTTATTCCTGTGGATTGTTCTAAGTATCTTGCTAATCTCTTCGCTGTCCACCGTCCAAAATCATATCCTAATTCTTGAGGGTCTTTTTCTAGAGTTTCTAATAATATATCTATATATTTATCTGTGGCTTTTTTGTGATTTCCCTTCATCCTCTCATCAATTAGACTTTCTAGATTGTCTGGGTCTCCCTTGACACACCAATAAGATACTTTGTTGACTGACCAACCCAAGAAATCAGCGATTTTAGATTGTGTCTTGCCGTCATTGAGCAATAATAAAATTAGAATTCTTTCTCTAATATTTGCTTTTTCTTCCTCTTTTAAGGCTTTTTGTAGTTTCTCTATTGGTTGGGGATTGAGATGGTTTTTAGCTGGCATTTTTGTAGATATTGACTAACCTCATTTTTTATGATACCCTATTTAAAGGCACAACAGCTTATTAATAACTTAATAGAATGCTTGAGCATTTTCTCACACTTAGAATAACAAAGAGTCTTCCGATGTAGTCTGGCTA